>NZ_JUEI01000139.1:0-15664 GCF_000802655.2 Paenibacillus sp. IHB B 3415
GCTCGCCTTCCCCGCCGCCGCCGATGAAGGCAATATCCCGGTGGCCAAGGTCCAGCAGATGAGTAAGCGCCTGACCGACAGCCTGACGGAAATGCGTACGCACGGAGTCGTACTCCAGGCGTTCCTCGTACTGGTCAACCAGCACGGTCGTGCTTTTGTCGGCATGCAGCCTCTCGAATTCCTTAGGGTCGAAGCCGCCTACGACGATAAGTCCATCATCGGCCCGGAGCGGGGGCAGCGGGTTACGTCCGCGCAGCGTCTGGCCGAGAACAATCCCGAGCTCCTCGCAGCGCAGCTCAACCCCGCGGCGGATTGAGCCGTAATACGGATCATCCCGTTCTTCTTCCGCCGAGCACCAGAGCAGAAGCGTAATGGCCTTGCTGCTCAGCTCGGTCTCCCGCTTCAGCTGCCTTAACCGGGAGGGCTTGTAGCCAAGCTGCTCTGCAACCGCAAATACCCGGCTCCGCGTGTCGTCACTGACAGCCAGGGACAGGTCATTATTTAGCACTCTCGATACGGTGGCGGCGGATACGCCGGCCTCACGGGCGATGTCTTTAATCGTTGCCAAGCTGCTTCACGCCTTTTTAGTTAATATATTTACTAAAACTTCGCTTTTATCCTACCACCTGCGTACTTTTCTTTCAAGTGGCTTTTTAGAGGCGCTTACATTGTGGAAGGCAGGGATAGGACCATACCCCGGCTGTGGCCGTGTCATGCCCGTAGTTTCTGCTTAGAAGGAGGAAAAGTTGCGGCATACGCCAAATTATCCCGCAAAGTGGAGAACCGTATATTTATTAATTACTCAGGTACATACCTGAGACCCCGAAGCATATAATTTCTTTCAAAAAGAAGGTGCACGAGCACCGTATAACGGCGGCTTGGAACACCTTCTTATTCACGCAGGTCCGTAATCGGCACATAGTGGGGGAGACTAATACATGTAATCCCTCGTTGAGCACTTTAAAGTAACATTGTGCCACACAGCCGCATCGCTGCGGACTGGAGAGCCGTTATTTGCCTGAATATCACCATTTGGCGGGCTACACGGACTCAGAAGCGCTTAACTAACCTGTTTCGCATCATTTTGAGCTCATACAAGCAATATAACGTCTCCTGTGTCCGCAAGAGGAAGAAAAGTTGGTTTTCCCGGCAAATAACGTCTTCTCGGTCCGCAAGCACCCTCCGCCTGCGCTCCGCCAGTGCCCCAGCTGAAGCTAAGCGCAGAAATCATCAATAATCTCCACGACTTCGATCTTTTCGTTGATCAGAAGCTCAGGTAATTAAATTCTTATCTATAAAAAAAGGCGTCACAGCCAGCCATCCGGCTGTCCGTAACGCCACTCAACGCCGCGCAACTACCCCTCAATGACTCCGCACATCCTCCGTACCTGATTCGATCTGCTGCATGTAATCCCGGGGGGAGAGTCCGGTGACCTTCTTGAATACCTTGCTGAAGTAAAAGGCGCTCTCGTAGCCGAGCTTCTGCGAGATCTCGTAGATCCGGCCTTCTCCGCGGACCATCATTTCCTTGGCGGCAGTGATTTTGATCTCTGTGATATACTCTACATAGTTCACCTTGGCGACCTTGGAGAACAGATGACTCAGATAGTTGGGACTGAAATTGAACACATCCGCTACCTGATTGAGCGAGAGCTTGCTGCCGAGATTTCTTTTGATATATTCCTGGACATTCTTCACGACCTGCTCTTTATAGCTCTGTCTGCGGGTGGAAAGAATGTTCGAGCATCCGTCCCGGAACTGGATCAGCCAGCCGGCGATTTCTTCTATAGTATGCATCTGATAAATGGCCCGGTAGCCCTCCGGCTCATTCTCAAATATCTGCTCCACAATGTTCTCCCCGTCCGCAAGCAGGGAAGTGGCCATATACAGGATATTGCAGGCGGCATCGGTAGCGGGGACCAGCAGGTCGGACCGGCCGTCGAAGATTTCGATCATTCTGGAGATAATGGTGTACAAGGCCCGGGTATCCATCTCTTCAAAAGCCCGGCGGATCTCCGAACGTGATTCGGAGAAATCGAACAGCAGATGCTCCTGCGCCAGTGCCTCGCCCTCTGTGAAGAAGACGAAGGAGCGCTCTTTAACCGCAGCCGGCAGCGCCTTCCGGGCGGCAAGATAGCTCTCCCGCAGCAGATAAGGATCTTCGACGGCGAAGCCGATGGCCCCGATGATCGTCACATTGAAGTAGTTGTGCAGCACAGAGGCCATGTCCCCAAGCAGCTTCTGGATGTCAGGCATCCAGAGCCGCGGATCGGTGCCCGGGACCGGCAGAGCCACGGCGAAATTGCGCAGATCCAGACTGGTTACATAACACGGGCTGACGGAAGAGAGCGTATCCTTAGCCATCTGTACGGTGCTGGAGCATAAGGCGACCAGCTTATCCCCGCGCGGCGGAACCGTATCCGGACCCAGAATGCGGCAGGTGCAGACGAGATAGGCAGCCCCTGGCAAATCCAGGTCCAGATCCTCTTTCTGCAAAAGATACTGGTTCTTGTTCTCGAACAGGTTATTGAACAGGCGGATGAAGAATTTATCGCGCTGGGCCTGGATATTCCCGCGGTGGACCAGCTTCGGGTAGCTCTCCATCGCCTGGTAAGTCTCAAGTATGCCAATCGCTCTGCGGATGGATTCGGACAGCGCCTCCGGGGTCAGCTCCAGCTTGACCAGATAATCCGTGGCCTGCACTTCAATCGCGCCGCGGGCGTATTGGAATTCTTCATAGCTAGTCAGCATAATGAAGAGCGGCAGCCGGCCGTACTTTTTGCGTACCGAGCCGGCCACCTCAAGACCGCTTTTAATCGGCATTTTGATATCGCTGATTACGATGTCCGGACGGAGAGTGTCAATCATCTCTTCTTCCTGTGCGCCGTTGTGGGCAATGCCGACAATCTCAATATTGAACTGGTCCCATTTCAGCATGGACTGCAGGCCGATACAGACCAGGGCTTCATCATCTGCGATTAATAATTTGATCAAGTTCATCACATCCTTGCTAAGTTTGCTATGTTGTGGGGTGATTATTGCTACTCTCTCTGCAGGAAGGGCAGGAGCAGCTTCATGATGGTATATTGTCCAAGTTCACTCTCAATAGATAAGCCGTAATTCCCGCCAAAAGCCAGCTGCAGGCGTTCATTCACGCTGCGCAGTCCGACATTCTCCAGCATTCCCTTGGATTCGTCCTCAGGAACGGATAGAATTGTGGAGATTTGCTCTTCTTTCATGCCGACACCATTGTCTTCGATCGTGACCAGGATATCGGCGAATCCGCTTTTGGAGACCGTGATGACAATATCGCCTCGGCCCTTGGGCTCAATGCCATGGAAGATCGCGTTCTCCACCAGCGGCTGAAGCGTGAAGCGCGGAATCAGGCCGGTGAGCAGCTCTTCATTCTCAATTTCTTTGACCATGGTGACCGTGCTGCCATAGCGGTATTTCTGAATCAGGAAATAGTCATCCAGCAGGCTTAGCTCATCCTTCAGCGGCATCAGCCGCCGGTTGTCCTTGGCGATACTGCGGAGGAGTCTGGACAAGGAGGTCGTCATCTCCGCAATGCCTGTAGCATTCTGGATCGTGGCCATCCATTTGATCGAATTCAGTGTATTGTAGAGGAAATGCGGATTGATCTGGCTCTGCAGCATCCGGTATTCCAGCTCCTGCTTCTGCTTCTCGTCCGCGAGCCGGCTGTCCATGAGGGCCACGATATCCTGAGACAGGCGGTTAATGCCGCGTCCGACGTCGCCAAGCTCGCTTTTCCATTCAATATTGCGGTCTATCAGGAAATTACCCTGGGCAATCTTATCGATGCGCTTCTTGAGCTTCTCCACCGGAAGACTGATGGTACGGGTCAAATACAGCGTAATGATAGCGCTTAAGACAATAACCAGCAGGACAACACCAAGCATCACCAGAATCCATATGTTTGCCTTGGGCGCAAACTGGTCGTTCGATAAAGTCTGGGACAGTATGACTCCGCTGCGTACGGGATAAGATACCACAATATGGCTTTCTTTATCATCCGTAAGCTTCACCATGGATAGCTCGGTCTGCGGGCCGACAGGCTTGTCATTGGTATAGGCCACCGGTTCATAAGGTTCAGTAATGGCAGTGACCTGATCGCCGGTAAGCTGATAATGATGAGTGCCGAGCGTGAGCAGCAGCCGGGAATTCTTCGGCAGGGAGTATCCCTTCAGCTTGTCGGTGATAACAGAGGTATTGGCTAACATATATACCGTTCCAACCCGTATAGCCCCTTTGCCGTAGATAGGAAACACAAACGGGATTCCATTCGTGTTGGAGAGCGGGTCCTTGATGACCTGATCCCATTGCTCCTCGGCATCTGCATTAAGGCCGGCGATATGGCCGATATTGTGTATGGTAAGCGGAACGGAGGTGCCTGTGTTATCCACCTGCAGGAACTTTCCGTTGTTATCCGTAACAATCAGGCGGCGGGCATAGCTGTTCGAGCGGTTATTCAGGAATTCCTGCTGCATCGAGTTGAAGACATTAACAGCTTCCTTGGAGCTGGGGTTCTTGGACGCGAAATAATTCGTGATCAGGCTATTGGTGGACGAGTTGGTGCTGCAGGTCATGGCTAAGGCCGACAGATTAATCAGATCCTGTTCAATAATATGGGAAACCAGCTGCAGATTGAACTCGGTCGCCTGAATGGTTGTTTTACGCTGATAATAAGTAATCAATTCATAGCTGAAAAAAGACAGCAGCGACGCGATCAGCAGTGCGAAGACGGCCATGAGCAGAATAATGCGGCTTTTAATAGTAGATTTTCTTACCGTCGTGAA
Source organism: Paenibacillus sp. IHB B 3415 (assembly GCF_000802655.2). Taxonomy (NCBI): domain Bacteria; kingdom Bacillati; phylum Bacillota; class Bacilli; order Caryophanales; family Paenibacillaceae; genus Paenibacillus; species Paenibacillus sp. IHB B 3415. The sequence goes on from NZ_JUEI01000139.1 coordinate 4,818, forward strand.
CACTCCTTTGTACATTGTGAAAACATATTAAGCGTTTTCATCTACCTTATCATATTCCTGCGTTTCAATACAGGGCAAGGAGTATGAGCTGAGAATTTTACATGTTTCGGATAGGATATTACAGGTTTGGGCCGGACGAGGGGGAGAAGAGCACAGAAAAGTGAATGATCTGTGTTTGATATTGCATCCCAATCCCGCCTGAAAAGGCTTACACTTTGAACTAAGGCCGGGTGAGCCGGTCGCCGCTAGAACAATAGAAGGAAAAGGGGATATTTAAATGAACTTAAAAAGATTCTATGGCATGACCCTTGCCACAGCGCTCTCCGTGAGCATGCTGGCCGGATGTTCCGGGAACAACACCAATAATGAAGCTGCTGCAACAACCGCGCCTGCGGCGGGTAACGCTGCAAACGCTTCAGCTGAACCGAGCCAGGAGCCTGTGACTTTGAAATGGGCGCTGTGGGACTGGGAAGCAACCGCTTACTACAAACCGCTGATCGATGCTTATAAAGCTGCACATCCGAATGTAACGATTGAATATGTAGACCTTGGCTCCACGGACTATATGACCATGCTGAGCACACAGCTCTCCGGCGGTGCAGACCTGGACGTTCTTACCATTAAAGATATCCCCGGCTATTCGAACCTGGTAAAGCAGAATCATCTGGAGCCGCTGAAGAGCTACATGAGCACAAATTCCATTGATCCTTCCGTATACGGCGGTACTGTAGAGCAGATTGAAGTGGGCGGCGAGGTGTATGCGCTTCCTTTCCGCAGTGACTTCTGGGTAGTTTATTACAACAAGGCTTTGTTCGACAAAGCAGGCGTGGAATACCCGAGCAACGATATGACCTTCGACCAATATGATGAGCTGGCCCGCAAAATGACCTCCGGCAGCGGTTCCGAAAAAGTATACGGTGCCCACTACCACACTTGGCGGAGCGCGGTTCAACTGTTCGGTATTCTTGACGGCAAGAACACAGTGGTCGGCGGCAACTATGACTTCCTGAAGCCTACCTATGAGCGGATTCTGAAAGAGCAGGAAGACGGCATCGTGATGGATTACGCTACATTGAAGACTTCCAGCACGCATTATTCCGGCGTATTCTACAACAACTCCGTTGCCATGATGAACATGGGCAGCTGGTTCATTGCTACCCAGATCGAGAAAGTGAAGAGCGGCGAATCACAATCAACAGAATGGGGCATTGTGAAATACCCTCATCCTGACGGTGTGGAAGCCGGTACAACTCTGGGTACGATTACTTCCCTGGCTGTAAACCAGAAATCCAAGCACAAAGAAGCCGCATTGGAGTTCATGAACTTCGTAACTGGTGAAGAAGGCGCGAAGGTTATTGCTTCTACCGGAACCATTCCGGCCATCAAGAACGATGAAGTTATCAATTCCATTACTTCCATCGACGGTTTCCCTGCAGACGAGAACAGTAAGGCTGCACTAAATACTGTTCAGACTTATCTGGAAATGCCTATACATGAAAAGAGTGCAGACATCGAGGTTATCCTGAATGAAGCACACGATAACATCATGACGAAGAACGCTTCAATTGATGAAGGCCTGAAGGATATGAACAAACGTGTAGGAGAGCTCTTGAACAATTAACCGTTCTGAGTAGGGCGGTGGATATAAGGGCGGGCGAAGGCCCGCCTTTTATAAAATATAAGAATCTATCTGCTTCGCATAATAGATTTGGGGAAGCTTTAGAAGGTTTGGAGGAGAAACAATGCAGAACGAAACCATATTGCATACAAATAAGAGCCCAAAAAGACGTATGTCAAGAGGGGTTAAAGATAACCTGATTGCCTACAGCTTCATTGCGCCGAACTTTATCGGATTTGCCCTGTTTACACTGGTACCCATGATATTTGCCTTTGTCCTTGCGTTTGTGAAATGGGACGGGGCCAATCCGATGAAGTTCATCGGGCTGGACAATTTCACCCGGCTGCTCAAAGATTCAACCTTCCACAAAGCCTTGTGGAACACCATTGTCTACACCATCGGAGTCGTACCGCTGACCATGATTGTGGCGCTGGCGCTGGCCATTCTGCTGAACCAGAAGATTATGGGCCGTAATTTCATGAGAACCGTGTTCTTCTTCCCTTATGTAGCATCTCTGGTAGCCGTTGCGGCTGTATGGAACTTCATCTTCAGTCCTACCATGGGTCCGATCAACAACATTCTGCATACCATTACCGGTATCCCGCTGGAGGATCTTCCCCGCTGGGCGGCAGATAAGCAGTGGGCCATGTTTACCGTAGTTCTTTTCACGGTGTGGAAAAATATGGGTTATTACATGGTCATCTATCTGGCAGGACTCCAGGGAATTAACCCTGAGCTGTACGAGGCTGCTGAGCTGGACGGCGCAGGCCCGTGGAGAAGATTCCGCAATGTCACCGTGCCACAGCTGGCACCTACAACCTTCTTTGTTCTGATGATTCTGGTCATTAACTCGTTCAAGGTCTACGATATCTTTATCAACCTATTTGCCGGCGCCGATAACCAGCTCAACGACTCTACGAGGGTTATGGTCTATCAAATCTACAATACGGCATTCCGTTCACTTGATTACGGATATGCCAGCGCAATGGCGATTGTACTCTTTCTGCTGGTACTTGGCATCACCATCGTCCAGTTCCGCGGCGAGAAGAAATACGGACAATAGGAGGATTCAAAAGATATGGTTGGAAAAAGTAAAGGACTTAGAATCAGCCTTATGGTTCTTGTGTATATTTTGTTGTTTGCGACCGTGCTGGCGATGCTGGTTCCGTATATATGGATGCTGTCCTCCTCGCTCAAGCTTAACAAGGATGTCTTCTCCTTCCCGATGCAGTGGATTCCGGCGAATCCCCGCTGGGAGAACTTCACGGATATCTGGACGCGGATTCCGCTCGGACGGTTTATTTTTAACACTGCGAAATTATCGATTATCGTAACGATTCTGCAATTGCTGACTTCAAGCTTTGCGGCCTATGCGTTCTCGAAGCTGCATTTCCGGGGCAAGAACTTTATCTTCCTGGGATATATCGCAACGATTGCGATCCCTTGGCAGGCCTACATGGTACCGCAGTTCATCCTGATGCGTTACATGGGACTGAACAATACCCACCTGGCGATCATTCTGCTGCAGGCGTTCTCGGCATTCGGTGTGTTCATGATGCGCCAGTTCTATCAGGGAGTACCTGATGAATTGTGTGAAGCAGCCCGGATCGACGGGCTTAGTGAATATGGCATCTGGGCAAGAATCATGCTGCCGCTGTCCAAGCCGGCGTTGTCCACACTCACCATCTTCACCTTCGTTGCCACCTGGAATGACTTCCTGGGGCCGATGATTTATCTGACAGATACGAAGCTTAAGACCATTCAGATCGGTCTGCGGATGTTCATCTCGCAATATTCTGCGGAGTACGGGCTGATCATGGCAGCAAGCGTAGTTTCTATCATTCCGGTAGTCATTGTATTCCTGGCCCTGCAGAAGTACTTTGTGCAAGGTGTTGCAGCATCGGGGATTAAAGGCTAGAACAAGTAACGCGCCTGGCAGTTGCATCTTTTCGTGGCTGCCGGGTTTTTTATAACCAATCATGGAGGTAAGGCCAAGGTCTGTCCAAGAAATTATTCTTCTAACAACGCAATGGATACGCTTACTTATTTGAACAAGAGGAGATGAATGAATGAACAGCACAACCCGTGTCAAGAAAAGGCTATTCTCAGTGTTGATGTCAGGAGCACTTGTAGCCGGAATGTTTCCGGCACTAGGTATGCCGGCCGCATCTGCTGCCACTGTAAATACGGTCTATGCAGCGGCCTATATGGGGGCAAAGACAACGGCAGGTACGACTCTGCCGGCAAGCGTAGATGTTGGCGGCCAGAGTGCACTTGTGAACTGGAGCATTGGCGAAGACACCTTTGATGTGCCGTATGACACCGTAACCGTGAACGGAACCGCGAACGGCGGGCCGGTGGTGGCGAATGTGGAAGTGATTCCGCCGGCTGATAGTCCGCTCGTCTACTTCGTGGACAGCCACCTTTGATGTGCCGTATGACACCGTAACCGTGAACGGAACCGCGAACGGCGGGCCGGTGGTGGCGAATGTGGAAGTGATTCCGCCGGCTGATAGTCCGCTCGTCTACTTCGTGGACAGCGGCAGAGGCGGCGATTCCTTGGGGAATCCTCCTGGAGCCTCGCCCCTGTACGAAGCGGTCAAAATATTATCCGGCGGTAGCCTGCTTAACGGGTTACCGGATCAGAAGTATGTCAGCGGAACGACAGACTGGGGCTTCGATGATACCGGCAATAAGGTAAAGAACTCTAAAGACGGAGGACTAGCCGATCCGGCCACCGAACCGTCCATATGGAAGGTAGGCCTGCGGGCAGATCCGTCCGGCAATCATATCGATTATAAATTGAAAGCGCTTCAACCCGGTGCTTATACGCTCAGCAGTGGCTTCTATGACTGGTACGGCAGCCGCGACCGGGGAATACAGCCCCGGCTGGAGTATAAGAACAGCGCCGGAGAAGCCCGCACGATCCCGTTTACACAGTTCAATACCCAAACAACGCAGCTTATTTCCGGTGAATTCACCATTCCCGGAGATATTGATGTCAGCAGTCCTATGACCTTGACCTATGCTTCAGTATCCGGGGAGAAGCCGATCCTGAGCTGGTTCGCTGTTGCCGAAGGTGCGATCAAGCAAGAGCTTGATGATGCCCGGCAGACCGCAGCCTCTACGGTCAAAGTTCTGCTCGACGGCAACGATATTATGGAAGACAATGTTAACGGCCTGACGTTCAAAGGCTTCGGCGTGCTGAGCGGCAACAGTACCAGCGCCCTGCTGATGGACTATAAGTCTGAGCAGCCAGAGGCTTATGCGCAGCTGCTGCAGGTCCTGTTCGGCGGCGACCGTCCGCTGATCGACCATGTCAAGATTGAAATGGGGAATGACCGCAACAACTCTACAGGTCCCGATCCTTCGACGATGCGTACGGAGAATGAAAAGGCCAATGTTACCCGGCATCCCGGCTTCCAGCTTGCGGCTGATGCCAAGGCCATTAATCCTGCGGTTAAGGTAAGCTTCCTGCGCTGGAACGCTCCGGCCTGGGCGAATAACAACGACAAAATATATACCTGGTATAAAAACACGATTCTGGCCGCTTACCGTGAATACGGTTATATGGTGGATTACGTCAATCCTGATGTCAATGAGCATGCATCAGATTTGAACTGGATCAAGCAATACAGCGCCAAGGTTAAAGCGGATACTGAAGGCTTCGAGAGCACTGAGGAGGAGGCGCTGTATCACAACATCAAGCTGATTATTTCCGACGAGGTCGGAATCGGCACCTTCGGCGATGCTATGGTGAGCGATCTTTCGCTGCGGGAGGCGGTAACGGCCGCCGGATATCATTACAATACTGATGATGACAGCAAAGGCAACTTCAAACGGCTTGCCGAAGAATTCGACAAGGAAATCTGGAACAGTGAGGCGCAGGCGACCTTCAGCAACTCGGCCTTCCGCCCGAACAACAATATGAAGGACCCGTCGGCGGCCGGAACGGGCATCGGAGGCACCGGCGGTCCGCTGGAGATGGGTAATACCATCATTAAGGGCTTCGTGAATTCCCGCCGGACACACTTCATCTACCAGCCGGCGATCGGCTCTTTCTATGAAGGCGGACAGTATTCCTTCAAGGAGCTGGTCAGCGCGCGGGACCCGTGGTCGGGCTTCATACACTATGACGCAGGGCTGGTTATTCTCCAGCATTTCAACGGGTTTGCCAAGACGGGCTGGGAGAATGGGGATAATACAGCAGGAATCTGGAGAGCGGTTCCCAAGGCCAGCTACACCGGAGCATCCGGCACGAACCCGGTCAGCGGACGGAACGGGACTCCGAGCTACATGACACTTGCTGCTCCGGGCAAGCAGGATTTCTCGACAGTCATCATCAATGACAGCGAGTATGAGAAGATCTACAAGCTTCAGGCAGTGAACATGGGCTATACAGGAAACCCCTCCCTGGAAGTATGGGAGACCCGTGCAGCTGATGAGGGTCAGGCTTTTAACAGCAATTATATGAAATATCTAGGCGATGCGGCTGCAGACGGCAGCGGTGTATACACGGTGAGAGTGAAGCCGTTCTCGATTGTAACTGTAAGCACACTGGATAATCACGCTACAGCAGAGTCGCCGGCACCGCTTCCGGTTGAGGGAGAACGTACGGTGCTTGATACCGATGCAACAGGTTCCGTACAGAATACGGAAGACGGAATTCTGTATGCGGATGACTTCAATTACGGCAGCAAAACCGTTCCCGTCATCGGCAAAGACGGAGTGATTGCCGGCGAGCAGAGCTATGTCAGCTCCCGTGGCGGTGAGCAGAGCGTCATTCCGCGTTATACCCAGGACCTTAACGGAGCCTTCGAGGGGTATCGTATCGGTGATACGGAGAATTATGTCCTGCGCCAGCAGCTGGACCAGATTACAACAGGAGTTGGCGGTGCCTGGAACGGCGGAGACCCGGTCACAGCAATCGGTGATAACCGCTGGACCAACTATAAGGTCAGTGCCGATGTGTCTTTTGAACAGAACAGCACTTACAGCGGCAACAATTACGCGGCAGTCGGAGCCCGCTATCAGGGCGGGTCACAGACGCTAAGCGGAACGCCATATGCACTGAAGTTCTGGTTCGACGGCGGCTGGCAGCTGCTCTCCAGCGGCACAGTTGTCGCCAGCGGCAATGCCGCTACAGGCACCGGCGGTGTGAAGCTTGAGGGTTTTGATACCGCACATGACGCATGGCATAACATTGCTCTTCAGGTTGCAGGTGATAGAATCACTGCCTATCTGGATAATGTTGAGCTTAAAACCTATACCGACCCGAATCCGAAGCTGTCAGGACGCGTACAGCTGGCCAGCGGCTTCTATCATGTCCGCTTCGACAATCTGAAGGTGGAGAAGGTAGACGGTTATACTCCTTATTATTCAGAGCTGCTGGATAATCTGGAGATGCACGATCTGGCTGCGGTTCCGCAATCCAAGCTGGTTTACGAGGGGGCGTGGGCCCATGAGAATGGCAAAGGGATGTATGTGTACCAGCGTTCCCTTTCGACCAGTCAGGCTGCGGGTGCGGTGCTGAAATACACATTTACCGGCACCGGACTCGATATTCTGGGCCAGAACGACGGCTCAGCCAAGCTGGAAGTGAGCGTGGACGGCCGGACTGCAGTGCTCTCGGGCGCTGCTGCGGCATCGAAGGAGCTGTACCAGGCCTTCATGCTGCGCGGGCTGGAGTACGGGGAGCACACGGTCCAGATCAAGGTGCTGAGCGGGACACTAGCAGTGGATTCCGTGGGAATTATCTCCGGCGGAGCTGCAGGAAACGTGAACACTGCTGCGCTTCAGCAGGCGGTGAAGGACGCGCAGGAAATCACCCGGCAGGATGAATTCCCGGAGAGTGACTGGAATTTGTTCTCAGGTGTGCTAGGTGCAGCTGAGGCAGCATTAAATAATCCTGCCGGATACAGATTGGATCAGGAAGGGGCTGCGCAGCTGGAAGCGCGCTTGACATCTGCCTATATCGGCCTGGTTGTAGGCGATGTGAGAGAACTTGCCGCTCCTCAGGATACGGCTACTTATGCCGGGAAGAAGCCTAACCTGCCGGCCAAGCTGGAAGCATCGCGCGCTGACGGCTCCAAGGTGCTGGTGGCTGTGAAATGGAATGTAGACACAGTCAGCTTCGACACTCCATATGAACGGGTAGCTGTAACCGGTACTTTTGGAAATTTGAAGACAACAGCGTATGTGGAAGTGGTACCTGCTGGCCTCGTATATTTCCTGGACCCTGGTGTCTCCGCTGACGGGGTAACACCGCCATTTACAACCATCAAGAATTTCGTCGGCGACAGCCTGCTGAATGACAAGGCGGATCAGTTGTCGACAGGGGATACGGTCTGGGGTCATACCAACATCACGGCTAACTACAGTCCAAAGGGACTTGGCGGAGCAGTAGTTGCTACAGATAAAGCCCAGACTGGAGTATACAGCTCGAATACGAAGAATACACCTTTGATTTACAAGCTGCCTTTAAGCGCAGGGAAATATACGATTACGTCCTATCATATGGACTGGTGGAATAACAGCAGCCGTACGATGGATGTTACACTGAGTTATGCTGATGCAGAAGGAAAAGCCGTATCTGAAAAGGTTCGTACCGGCCTGGTTGCAGGTCCTGCGGGTACCACAGTCAATCATGACTTCACGCTGCCGGTGAACGGTACCGTGACCTATTCAGTGTACAATACGTTCAGTCAGGCTGCGGTAATCAGCTATGTAGCTGTAGCCAGAGACAAGGTCAGCGTTGCCAATGAGCAGGCTGTCCATGAGGCGAAGAGCATCATTGAAGGCGCGGCCTACAATGTGAAGAAGGAGACAGCGAATAGTGAGGAGGCTGTCCGGACCTGGCTGCAGCAGACCATCGGCGGTTTGCCCGGCTTCAGTGAAACCGGGGTTACCATGGGTGACATCACCTTGTCGCCTTTCCAGCAAGCAACAGACGACAAGGATGGCAGCTTCACCTTCTCGGTTACGCTGAGCAAGGGAGAGGCGAAGGCGGATAGCTCGGCCAGCGGAGCAATTACGCTGCCGGTACCGGATACGGTTCTTCCGGTGATTACCCTGAATGGCGAGGCGACAGTTAATCTGCCGGTTGGCTCGGAATATACGGATGCCGGTGCAACGGCTATTGATGATCAGGACGGCGATATAACTGGCCATATCGTTACAACAGTTACCAGTGAAGTATACGGCCTGACAGAGCTGGATACGGCGGTAGAGGATATCTATACCTTCCATTATAATGTCAGCGATACCGCAGGGAATGCAGCGGAGGAAGTAACAAGAACCGTAGTGGTTGCCATTGATCCGGATGTAACGAAGCCGGTGATTACCCTGCTTGGTGAAGCATCCGTTCAACTGGAGAATGGCGCAAGCTATACCGATGCCGGAGCTACTGCGGCAGATGACCGCGACGGCGACATTACGGAGCGCATAGTGGCGGCGATTACAAAGGATGGGGAGTCAGTATTGACGCTGGATACATCGGCTGCAGGCACCTATTTGTACCACTATAATGTGACGGATACAGCGGGCAACGCCGCTGCCCAAGTGACCCGAACGGTGACTGTAGACGAAGCAGAACAGCCGCCGGTGACACCTACACCTACGCCGACGCCGGAACCGGAGCCGACAACAGCTCCAACCGCAACACCGGCCCCTACGAATGCGCCAGTGTCTACGGTAGCACCAACACCAGCGGCTACGCCGTCACCGGCGCCGCAGCCGCAGACCGAGAAGGTTCTTGCCCCTGGTGATTTCGCGGCTCCGGCTGGCGGGACAATTACGGTTCAGCTCAGTGATGCTACAGAATCTGTGCTGCTTCCGGCTGGATTATCGGGAATTACAGGAGAGAATACCCTGCGTCTCGCCTGGAGTACGGTTGCGGTCGACCTGACTCCGGAAGTGCTGAAGAGCATTCAGGAGAAGGTTGCTGGTGCCGGAGGACAACCGGAGGGGGCGAGAATTAAGCTTTCAGCCGTGAAGACAGCAAAAGCTGCTGCGCAGCAGCTGATAAACAATCCGGCTGTCAACGGTTCCGTTCAGCTATCGGCAGCAAGTGATGTAATCAGCTTCAGCCTGGAGGTACTTGCTGCGGACGGCACGGCCGTGCCGGTAACCGCTTTTGACAAGCCGCTGACTCTTACATTCACTGTAGATCCTAATGCTAACCGCAGCTTGCTCGGCGTCTACTATATTGCTGCCAGCGGTGCCCTTGAATACATGGGCGGAACACTGACAGACGGTAAATTCACCGCCGAAATCAATCATTTCAGCCAGTATGCAGTGCTGGAGTATGACAAGAGCTTCTCGGATGTCAGCAACAGCAACTGGGCGGCCGGTGTCATTAAGTCCATGGCTGCGAAGCATATTATCGAGGGCATTTCGGCTACAGAATTCAATCCGCAAGGGGAAGTAACCAGGGCGCAATTCGCCGCTATGATTACACGTGCGCTTGGCCTTAAGGCGGGAAGTACACCGGCATTTGCTGATGTGGATTCCAAGTCCTGGTATGCCGGAGCTATTGCGGCTGTAAATGAAGCGGGGATCGTACTCGGACGCAGCAAGGATGCCTTCGCTCCGAATGAGCATATTACCCGTGAGGAAATGGCGGTCATGATCGTCCGCGCTTATGAGTACTTGCAGGGAAGCCAGGCAAGCCAGGCAAGCCAGGATATGGCTGCAGGAGCGTTCAGTGATTACTCCCAGATTCATGAATGGGCGAAGAACGCAGCCGGCATCGCCGGACAGGCGGGGCTGATCAAGGGCCGCGGCAATCAGCAATTCGCGCCGCAGGAGAGCATGACCCGCGCCGAGAGTGCGCAAGTCATCGCTAATCTGCTGGGGCATTTGTAAGAGGTACTGAAGGAACCTGGCAGCTGCGCGCTGGGACATTTGTAAGAGGTACTCAAAGAACCTGGCAGCTGCGCGTAGCGGGCTGTCGGGTTTTTTATACGGATGTCAGGGAGGAATTAAGGAAATTAAGGAATTAAGAAATTAAGAAAATTAAGGGAATGTGGATATACGGAAATTAAGGCTATGATGAAATTCGGCCTCAATTTCTAGACACCCGTAGGATTAGAGGGATAAATCCATCAGATTCGGCCTGGTTGGCCGGAAATGACAGTACACTTGCAAGAAACCTAACATTAGATCAAAGGAAGATATCAGAGGGTGAACAGACTCGATTTTATCTAAAAAAGGCCGCACGAAATCTACA
>NZ_JUEI01000140.1:0-9838 GCF_000802655.2 Paenibacillus sp. IHB B 3415
CCTATTTTCATTCTAGGAGGTGACGCCGAGGCGTCATGGAAGTTTATACATATTATCCTAGCCAAATATCTACGTGCTGCTAAATCACTTTGCAGCAATCTTTAATCTTGTCTTTTAGTTTCTTCTTGACTCTATAAATTCTCGTAGTCACAGCAGTACTGGAAATATAATACTTCTCAGACAGTTCGATTATTGATAACCTGTTTCTGAAGTAATCATGATACAAATCATATTCGCTCTTGCTGAGAACACTCAACACCTGCTCACTTAGTTCTTTGATGTCATATGATTCTTCCAAACAAGCAGCAAGTTCATTGCCCTCACTGATGAGTTTTAATTGATCATCAAATACAATTTCATATTTTCTCTTGATATACATACCTCGATAACTATTCCGCACGAGATTTTTTGCTGTAACATACAGCCAACCCTTCACATTCGGATGATTTTGGAGCGTAACAATTTGCTTGCCGGCTTCAAGAAAAGTTTTTTGAGTACAATCTTCGGCTATATCGGTGAGATGTGACTGTCCTTTAGTTAAACGGGCGCAATATTTGTAGATATTCCTGATGTTTTGTTCACAGAGCTGCTCGTAGAACACATCTTGTTGCTTACTTTTCCACAAAACTCTCTCTCCCTTCACACTTTCCGGACTTTTTGGAACACCTCTACACTACCAAATGTCTATCCCTAGCATTTACACCTATTAATTGTATCTTTTTGGATTATATTTTACAATTGTATTCTCTTAGAATCCAAGCACTTCCTTCATAATTTTAATTCATACTCCTTCCTGTCATTCTTATTCACATAAAATATCGTCTGTTCCCTAAAAAAGAAGCTCACCACTGGCACATCGACCAGTTTTCGGGAAACAGATTCTCCGAGGTCATACGTATAGAGCTTGTAACGGTCTTTACGATTCACAAAAAACAATTTATTATCCTTCAGCAAAAAGGACCTTGTTACCATATCCGGAATTGTTACTTCAGATTGGGTTACGGTATCGTATTTAATGACATGTGAATTGTTGTTGACATAATAGATGGTCCGTCCGTCAAACGCTAAGCTGCCGATAGGCGAAATACGCAGGATAATTTTCATAGCTCCGGTCAACCGGTTGATGCTTCTAATTTCATCAGGTCCAATAAAATAGATATTTTTTTCATCCAGAAAAAAAGCCTGTATAGAGAAAAAGAAGGCAGCATCATAACTTTCTACCTTCTTTGCCTCTATAAAAAAGCTTTTCTCTAGGCTTAAGTTTTTTTCAAAAACAACTTGTTCATTAAAGGTACTCATGTCCACTTGGATAATAGAAAACCATTTTCGCTCTTCAAACTTCCTCTTTTTCTCTGAATCATATTTCATGTAATACACATAGCGCCCATTGCTGAATAATGAACTTTGCACTTGTGTCAAATCGGACATAGCGTTGCGGATAAATTCATGCTTCTTGCCTGTCTGCTTGTCTTCAAAGGCAATGTGAACGTTATTCAAATCCGTTTCGTCCAAATACAACCGGTAATTATTGTTCTCATATGAATTCCTGGTGGAAAAGTTATATACTGCGCTCTGCCCGGAAATTTGGGATGAAGTACAGCCGGACAATACAGAGACTGTCAGCCACATAAACAACAAAGTCCCGGACATTTTCCCTCTCAATCGTCCCGTTTTAATGCTCCATGCATTGCTGCGCAGGAACATTATCACTGCCAACATAATGAAGCAGAGCAGTAAACTCAGCCCTATCACGATACCCAACGTCGCTGCAGACAATTCCCGAAACACAGGGGTTAGTTGATCATTGAACGGATCGCGGCTGTATTCATTGCCACGCAGATAACCGGTTGACATCAGAAAACCAAGCGGAGCCGGTAAAATATATTTGCTGGATTCTAAATGAAATCCATAGTAAGGGATTAGAATGATCCCCGTGCAGGCAAAGAGGGTAAACGCGTAGCGTTTCATACATACGGAGACAAACAGAATTAACAGAGCTAAATATAAACTGCCAAACACCTTACCTGATGTCACCCATAGAAAAGCTTCAAATATCGTGCATTTTTTATCGGATTCAGCAAAATACGACAAGCTCTGAAGCGGGTAATCCCCGTAAACTAAGCCGTATTTCAACTGATAAAAAACCAAGTCCATACACGACGTCAACAGACTGAGCACCGCAACCGACAACAAAGCCAGACAAATCTTACAGGCACTCTGGTGGAATGTTCCTTTGCGCACCGTCAGAAGCAGCCTATCCATCTTGCTCTCATATTCATAACAAAACACCGGCGCCACTATCAGCAACACCAACAGCACCCAGAGCAAATCCAATGTCTCATTGGACAGTAATCCATCCCAGCCGTTTCTATACAGGAAATACCTGTCTTCTGGATGTTCACGTATGTACGTATATTGGTCGTAAATCAGTTCGAATCCCTTTTCGTTTTGCAGCAGACGCTCAAGAGGAGCGGCAACTGCCAGAAATTCCGCTTCTTCAATAACACCGTCGTAATAATCTTCCGTTATCTTCTGCTGCGATATTTTCGCATCAGATATCCTCGCTGCCTCCTCCAAGAGGAACTGTTCGGTAATCTCTGAATACGGCCCCTGAACCTGCTTAAGATAAGAAAAATAGAGTGGGGAGTTCATTTCGATATCAGGATTCACAGGTTTATCCATCAAAAACAGAAAAATCGCTTTCAAGAAAAGAAACAGCAGTATAAAGAGCAGACCTTTCTGCAAAAGAAACATCTTCTTCATTTCATACAACGAAGTTGACACGTTTCCCGCCACCCTTCCGCAGCGCATTCTTCTTTATACTTAATTTGATGCCATACAGAAACCCAATCCCCCATGCCACCGCCAGCAAGCCAGCAGCGATATAGAACGGTAAGGGGTAACCATGCAACGAAACAAATTCCGCTTTTCGAAAAAGATCACGATTGACTACCAATACAAAGGGGTTTATGAGTCTCATCAACATATGTCCCGAACCTGTAAAAGCCTCTTGCAGATAGATGCAGACAAATGTCAGCGCCAGTCCGGAAATAAAAGGAATCAGGGCATTCCGGAACAAGTTCGAAATAAACAAATATGCCAGTCCTGCTACAACCATTCCCGCTGTTTTTAAGATGCCGCACAGCAGGGCATATTGACCAAGGCTTATGTTTAGAGGGGTATGGACGAAATCCTCCAGAACATACAGAGGGGACGAGGAGGCATTCCATGAGCCAAATATAATATGAAATGTCGTGTAATCAAGGAACCAAAACCAGAATGAAACCAAACATATAAATAATCCCGATGCCAATAGCTTGGCGTATAGGATTCTGGAACCTCCTGCTTTGGTCGTTAATAACAACGATTCCATCTCTGTTTCCTTCTCTGTTAAAAAAACACCAATAAGCCCATACAGGCACAGCAGAAGAACCAGCAGCGCTGAGAAATTATATTGAACATAATAGTTATACATTTCCTTGTTTGAAAAACCGGTAATTTCTCTTCCCTCGAAGAGACTTGCAATGGCTGCATTTTTTCTTAACTCATACTCATTGCCGATGGACTTGAAGAAAGTAACATTCTCCTTTGCTTTGATTACCACTTCAGAAGCGTAAGCTTTATAGTCGTAGTTGTATTTCATCGGGTATACAAAGCAGTAGCGGAAAAAATTCCAGTCCTCATATACATTGCTCAACCGGGTACCTTCAGGACGATAGGTGATACTCAGCGTATGTTCTGCGGTCTGGTTCTCCATCGGTTGATATAGGGCCATAAGCTGCTTTATTTTCACATTTGTGATATTCCCGCCAAAAGTATGATATTGCTCAGTGTACAGTTCCTTCCAACCCGAATTTGCAAGCAGGGAGTTGCTTTCATACACGCTGTAGATTTTACCAATATTTATCATTGTGAAAAGCACTACCGCTATAATCAGAGTCCTTTTACGAAAATGCTTGTGCCATTCATAACAAATTAACTTTACCATTGGCCACTTTCTCCAAAATAATAGAGGAATACATCTTCAAGGTTACCCTGCACGTTAACCGCATTCTCATCAGGCTTCTTGTCATCAATCACCCGCAATTCAATCTCATTCCCCTTCCGCAGCATATTGCTGATCCTGTGTTGATGAAGCTGCCTGTCTAAAGTTTGATCCGTTGCAGACACTGTCCACACCTTGCCCGCCAGCCCATCAGTCAATGCTTGCGGTGTATCCTGCTTGAGTAACCTTCCATTCTTCAGCAAGATGACCTGGTTAGCAATAAACTCGATATCAGAGACAATATGTGTGGCTAGCAAAACAATCCTGTTCTCAGAAAACTTGGTGATGAGGTTACGAAAGCGGATACGTTCCTGCGGATCAAGACCTGCGGTCGGCTCGTCAAGAATCAAAATAGCTGGATTATTTAGCATCGCTTGAGCAATACCGACCCGCTGCCGCATCCCCCCTGAGAGTGTGCCGATCTTCTTGTCCTCAGCCGAACTCATATTGACGACCTTCAGCAGCTCTTTGGACCGTTGTTCTCCTTGTTGTCTGGGAATTCCTTTCAATACACACATATAATTCAGAAAATCAAGCACAGTAAAGTTTCTATAAAACATAGGATATTGAGGTAAATACCCGATATGATTTAGAAAATCCACGCCCAAACGTCGCGCATCTACACCATCAATTAAGATTTGCCCTTTATCACTTTGCAAAATGCCTACTAAAATCTGGATCAGCGTAGTTTTTCCGGCACCGTTAGTCCCTAGCAGGCCGTAAATTCCATTGTCCAGCTGCGCAGAGAAATCCATTAACGCATCTTTTCCTTTATATTGTTTGGAAATCTGACTGATACTCACCTTCATTTATCCGCACCTTTATAAATCAGCAGGGACGGTGTCTTTTCCAAAATGAGTACATCATCAGGAAAATCCTCCGCATTCAAGGGAACTGACACTATATAAAAGGTACTAAAATCCCCCAGATCCTCCAGATTGATTTCAGCACTGAGCACCTCGAGGTTCCCCTTCGTTAATGCCATTGCAAATGAAGCCTCTTCCCGGCTCTCTAAAGGCTTATGATTGAGGTAAATTGTATTTCTGTAGCGAATCCCCGGATGGCCAAACAGCTTTAAGGTTATTTGCAAAAGGCCGCTATCCTTCACCACGACATTATCCTGCCGTACAACCCCGTTTATAGACAATTCGCTATATACCTTTGAATCCAACATTTCCATACCATCTCCCCCCCCCCCATGTCTCTCCAACAATTCCTGAGTCACACGCTCGGTGGTTTGTCTCACATCCATTAGTCCGCCCTGCCGTAAGGTGGAGGGGATTTCAAACGGATCCGCATCTTGGTTGAAAAAGACCCCGCCTCCGGCTTCCAGGGTCGTCTGGTAACCTCCATATGAAGAGGTTACTTTCATATCCGGAATAAAGGCTGGATTGTATACACTAACGAACTTTATTGGCAGGAGTTCTCCCTTTTTACCGGTGACAGGAGTGAACATAAAAGTAAACGGAGTTTCTTTATTCTCCTCCAGTTCAAAGATGTGCATATACTCATAAACAGCTCCTGAAGAATCCAATTTATAAGGCTGCGCTAGTCCGTCAATAAAAAGCAGGAATCCAACATTCCTTGCCTTCCCTGATGCGGTAACCCTATAATCGACTGCCAATTCTCCTCCATTATATTGGATAGGCAGTATTCCCCCGGCTTCATCGACCTGCAAATTAACTGCGCGATGACTTATACTTCCTAAAACCACATTCTGTTCATTCATCTCGAATGGATTCTTTGACAAAGTGTCTGCCGAACCAGTCTGTGCAGTATCAGAGGGATCTGTTTGAATGGAGGTAGCCTTGTCCGAAGAACAAGCTGCTGCCAGTATCAACATTCCGGTTAGTGATATAATACAAATATACCTCCAAAATTTATTCATACTTCCATTCCTTTCTTATGATAAGGAATTATTCACTGCTTTGAATCCCCGTCAAAAACAGAAAAATGTTTATGTCCCAGCAGATAGAGAACCAGACTCTATCTGCTGACATAAACACACTTTGGTTAAATTTATTAATCAGTTAGTGATATTAGTGTAAGTATACACAGCCGAGGCTCCGTATGTGTTTCCGCCCTGGACTCCGTGCGTTCCATAAACAGCATAGGCATTCGAAGGCATCGGGGCTAAATTATCAAAAAACGTGGTTACCCCTCTTGTACTGTTAACTTGAGCTTTCGTGCCCACTGTACTGCCGCTCTGATTTTGTACTGTTCCATTGATCGTTAAGTATGCATTATCATTGTTATAGCTTACGAGTGTATGAAAATATGAACCATAATATGAAGCCGATAAAACACCTGTAAGTGTTCCATAGCCTGTAGCACTTTTAACGGCAGAATCGTCTGCGAAGACAGGTACGGATACCAGAGACAAACAAGCGGCAGTAGCAGCAATACGAAAAATTATCTTTTTGTTCAATTTCATATAAACTCCTCCTAAAATAATTTTGATCGTCCAACTTCAGCCACATAATTTAACCTTTCCACCCCTTTCGTCAACCAACTCCCTTCTCTATCGGAACCTTGCTGATATCAGTTCAATCTTTTTTTGTACTGCTATTAAGGTTTCCGAACATTAATAAGGGCAGACTAAATAGCCCCCTATCAATAACATTACACAAATGATAAGAAATCACATTTTTCTACATATTTTGTTAAATTATATGATGTACATAAGCTATGCTTGTATAGCCAATCAAGAGGATTTCAAACAATTGCAGGAGGGAAGAGCAAAGGACAGGTTCAAACGGGATTAATATAGCAGGGGTTCTTTTATGAGAGGGAGATGAGAAAACAACGAAAAACACCCCTAATTAAAGGGGTGCTAGCGTTATATTATTGCAGAAATTGCTGAACCGCCTGGTTCACGAGTTTACCATCGGCGCGACCTTTGACCTTAGGCATCAGTGCGCTCATCACCTTACCCATTTCACTTTTCGAAGAAGCACCGGTTTCCTGGATGGTCTGCTGTACAATTACTTTAATTTCTTCTTCGGAAAGCTGTTCAGGAAGATATTGAATGATAATCTCGATTTCTGCCTTAGTACTCGCGGCAAGCTCTTCGCGACCCGCTGCTTCAAATTCTTGGAGGGCATCTTTGCGCTGTTTGATTTCACGACTAAGGATATCAAGCACTTCGTTGTCGTCTAATGTTCTCTTCAAATCTATTTCAAGATACTTTATTGTAGAACGAACCATTCGAATGGTGGAGAGTCTGAACTTGTCCTTACTCTTCATCGCTTGCTTCATATCTTCGTTTAATCGTTCGCTAAGATTCATGCGTGGGTAATCCTCCTAAAACTTTCTCTTACGAGCAGCCTCAGACTTCTTCTTGCGCTTTACGCTTGGCTTCTCATAATGCTTGCGTTTCTTCACCTCAGCCAAGACACCATCTTTAGCAATGGAACGTTTAAAGCGACGAAGTGCAGCATCAATTGTCTCGTTTTTGCGAACTTTCGTTTCAGACACCAGTTTTCCCTCCCTCCGACCAGACCGTCCAAGAGCATAACAACACGGTTCATCAAATTTCATTATAGGTCAAACCTAAATAAGGTGTCAACCTTCGTGTTATTATTTTTTAGCCGGTCTGTTTTATTGAATTCCTGATTATGCGTGGGAAGCAGAATTCCCGACGAGGGCGCCGAGTTTGGCTCCGCCCAGCAGATGATAATGCAGATGAGGCACCGCTTGTCCGCTGTCCGGTCCGCAGTTGTTAATCAGCCGGTATCCGGTATCAGCGATTCCCAGCTCTACCGCAATTTGCTGTGCCACAGCATGGATCTCGCCGATCAGCGGCAGATCCTCAGGCGTGACATCATTCATCGAAGCGATGAACTTCTTCGGGATGATCAGCACATGCACAGGGGCTGCAGGCTCAATATCATAGAACGCCAGAACCCGCTCATTTTCGAATACTTTGCTCGCCGGGATCGACCCTTCGATAATTTTGCTGAACACAGTTTCCATACAACGCTTCCTCCCCAAAATTTGTGATGCAGAAGCTTGCATCCGGCACTTTCCGCGGTAAAATCTGTAGCACCGGCAGTCCTTATATTGTAAAAACAGGCGTATTCACGGCCATTTCCACTTCATAAAAATCCACCGCTCACAGGGGCTTGCCCTGTAATCATTAGCTCAGCTTTTGGCCGGCGGGGCGCATTAGCCTGAATCTGTTGGTTATTCCGGCCTGATCCGCTTCGCGACAAATATAGTTTATGGCTCTAATCATACAGGAAATTGAAACATAACGAAAGGTGGAGTCCAAGCATAAAGGCTGCCTCAGGGAGAAGAAAATGAAATAAGGACAAAGAGGACAAGGCTGTATTATAACAGGCAGCATAATCCTGGTGCGGTGGAGCGAGGATGTAAGGCATAGAAATTTCCATTCAAAAAAAGACAAAAAAAAGAAACACCCTTCACAGCTCATAGGAGCTGCTTCGGCGGCGGACGTATGAGAAGGAACAAATTCCCTGTCATACGTCCGCCGAGGTGTTTCAAATGATGTCGGCTTAGCTGTATTATAACAGGGGGTTGAAGGTGTATCTGTGGAAATTTCCATTCAAAAAAAGACAAAAAAAAGAAACACCCTTCACAGCTCATAGGAGCTGCTTCGGCGGCGGACGTATGAGAAGGAACAAATTCCCTGTCATACGTCCGCCGAGGTGTTTCAAATGATGTCGGCTTAGCTGTATTATAACAGGGGGTTGAAGGTGTATCTGTGATCGTTGTCACATTCAACCCCGCCTTTCACATTTTTTCCAAAAGAATGGTTGAACCCCCGCCGCCCTGCTCTGCAGGAACTACAATCAGCTTGCGCGGCAGACGGGCACGAAGCTCGGGAACATGGCTGATGATGCCTACGGACAGCTGGTCATTGTGCAATCTTTCCAGTGAGGTTATCACGGTATCGAGCAGATCCGGGTCCAATGTACCGAAGCCCTCATCCAGGAAAAAGAATTGCAGCGGGTATTGTCCGCGCAGCTGAATCTGAGCTGACAGGGCTAATGCCAGCGCAAGGGAGGTCAGGAAAGTCTCTCCGCCGGAAAGCGTGGAGACCGGCCGTTTCATACCGCCGTTCCCGTCATCACGGATGACAAAACCTCCGCCGGAGTCCACTTCCAGCGCATAACGCTGCTTGCTCAGGAAACGCAGGCGCTGTGAGGCAGCCTGACATACCTGCATCAGCTGTTCTTCTGCTATATATTCCACAAAGGCGTTGCCGCGCAGCACCGTCTGCAGCTTGGACAAGCGCTCCTGCATAGCAGCATGTCCTGCCCGCAGGCCTTCAAGCTCCATCCAGCGGATGTGCCGCTGCTGCAGATCCTCCAGATCACGCTCCGCACGTGCGCGGGCCTGAAGTGAACTCTCATCCTCTTCCCTGCACTTCTGCAGTGACTCCTGGCTCTCCTGCCACTCCTCACCGCTAAGCACAGCACCATCCAGCTTCTCCTCTATGCTCCGCAGCTGCAATGCACACTCCGCTTCCTCCTCGCGGTGAGCCCGCACCCGTTCAGCCGCCTGTGCCCGCTCAGAGGTCTCCAGCGACGCGGCTTCAACCTCAGCGGCTGAAGTAAACGCCGAAGTCTGCAGCGCCTCCTTCCACTGGGAGTCGGCTGCCGTATAATGCTCATGGGCAGACTCTGCCGCCTGACGGGCAACCGCTGCTTCCCGGGTCTGCTGCTGGGCGTTGTCCGCCGCCTGGTGGTGCTCCTGCCGGCTGCGTTCAAGCGCAGTCTGAAGCTCCAGCAGCCTGCGCTCGCATTCCGCCAGCAGTGCCGCCGGCGG
>NZ_JUEI01000141.1:0-8381 GCF_000802655.2 Paenibacillus sp. IHB B 3415
GGCGGTCGCTACCGCTCCTACAGTTCCAAATTTCCCCTCCGCTTCTTTTGTTTTTTGTTTATTTCTTTAGTGCTTCTTATATAATTTGAGTATATGCCCACAAAACTTTTAAGGGATGAGATTATCTATGTCTAAATATGAAACGGTCATCGGGCTTGAAGTTCATGTGGAGCTTCATACCAAGTCCAAAATCTTCTGCGGGTGCTCTACAGAATTCGGCGCTCCGCCCAATACACATACCTGTCCGGTCTGTCTCGGCCATCCCGGCGTATTGCCGGTTCTTAACCGCCAGGCCGTAGAGTACGCGATGAAAGCCGCAATGGCGCTTAACTGTACGATTGGCGATGTCAGCAAATTCGACCGCAAAAACTATTTTTACCCCGATTCGCCAAAAGCGTACCAGATTTCGCAATATGACCAGCCTATCGGCCTGAACGGCTGGATTGATATTGAAGTGAACGGAGAGACCAAACGAATCGGCATCACCCGTCTTCATCTGGAGGAAGATGCGGGCAAGCTGACTCATGTGGACGGCGGCTTTGCTTCACTGGTTGACTTCAACCGGGTGGGGACTCCGCTTATTGAGATTGTCTCTGAGCCCGATTTGCGTTCACCGGAGGAGGCGCGCGCCTATCTGGAGAAGATCCGCGCCATTATGCAGTATTGCGATGTATCCGATGTGAAGATGGAAGAGGGCTCGATGCGCTGCGATGCCAATATCAGCCTGCGGCCGGAAGGCCAGGAGGAATTCGGCATCCGGGCAGAGCTGAAGAACATGAACTCCTTCCGCGGCGTACTCCGAGGTTTGGAGTATGAGCAGTTCCGTCAAGGCGAGATTCTTGACGACGGGGGGATCGTTGTCCAGGAGACCCGCCGCTGGGATGAAGCTGGGGGCAAGACCTTGTCTATGCGCGGTAAGGAAGAAGCGCATGACTACCGTTATTTCCCGGACCCGGATCTTATCGTGCTGCATATCAGTGATTCCTGGAAGGAACAGATCCGTGCGACCATTCCGGAGCTTCCGGATGCCCGGCAGGCCCGTTACAGCGAAGAATTTGGCCTGACTGCCTATGATGCGGGAGTGCTTACCTCATCCAAGCCGCTTGCCGACTTCTTTGAAGGCAGTCTGGCCTATACACAGGATGCCAAGGCTGTCGCCAACTGGATGATGGGAGACCTGCTGGGATATTTGAACAGCAATAATCTGGAATTATCCCAGGTGAAGATTAAGCCGCAGGGGCTGGGTGAGATGATCGGCCTGATCGCAGGCGGAACTATCAGCAGCAAAATTGCCAAGACCGTCTTCAAAGAAATGCTGGAGAGCGGTAAGCTGCCGGCAGTTATTGTTGAAGAGCGGGGGCTGGTCCAGATCAGTGATGAAGGGGCAATCAAAAAAATTGTCCAGGATGTGGTCGCTGCTAATCCGCAATCTGTCGAAGACTACAAGGCCGGCAAGAAACAAGCGATCGGCTTCCTCGTTGGCCAGGTTATGAAAGAAAGCAAAGGGAAAGCAAACCCCGGTCTTGTTAACACACTGCTCGCTGACGTATTGAACAGCTAGGGGCTGCTTTTAGGTAATAGATTGGGTAATAAGTCATAGAATCATGAGCACAGGGCTTGTCGGCAACGGCAGGCCCTCTGCAGTATATAAGGGGACTGTACGGATGGATACAATTGTGAAGCTGGATCTGCAGGATGAGATAACGCTGGATGAGCTCTGGAGTCTTCAGCATAAGGCGTACCGCCTGGAAGCGGAGATGATAGGGTTCCGTGATATTCCGCCGCTGCTGGAGACCAGAGACATGCTGAGCCGGGTTAAAGAGGACTTCTACGGCTGTTTCGACGACAGTGAGGAGCTCATGGGGGCTGTTGCAGTGATGGAAGAGGCTCCCGGTAAGCTGACCGTTACACGCATGATGGTAAGTCCGGATCATTTTCGCCAAGGGGTGGCGGGCAGAATGTTAGAATTTATCTTTGCCCGTTATGCGGAAATGGATCAGTTTATCGTATCAACGGGGAAGCTGAATGTTCCGGCAGTAACGCTCTACACCAAACACGGGTTTATTCCTGCAGGTGTTGAAGAGGTAGCTCCGGGTGTGGAGCTGATAGAATTTCACCGGAGCGGCAAGATTGAATGACAGGCGAAGCAAACGTTCTGAAAGGAGGAGTGCCGAGATGAATTCAGGTCAACATGATCATGAGAATAATCCCGTGCAGGATGAAGAGAAGGAAGCTGCTTTGCAGGAAGCTGAAGCTGGCGGAGAACCTAAGGCCCCTTATATCCCTCCCCGCCAAAAGCGGCGTCCCCGCAAACGCAAATTTATAGCCGGCCTGCTGGCTGCAGTTATTCCCGGCACGGGACATCTGTATCTCGGGCTGCTCCGTAAAGGAATTTCGTTTATCTTTCTTATTCTGCTGGATATTGTGGCGCTGCTGTATTTCTCATCCATCGGGATGCAGATCAATGTACCGCTGCTAATTTTGCTGGCGCTCCTGATCCCGGCGTTGTACTTCTATAATGTGTTCGATGTGCTCCAGTCTGCAGACCGGATATTGCGCTTCCCTGAAGAGCATGACCCTGAACTATCGGATATGAATTCTGCGAAGAATGCAGGGCGCCGGGTGAGAATCAGCGAGCCGGGGGTTTCCTTTGGTCTGCTGCTGCTCTTTGGCGGGACGCTGCTCTTCCTCTTCCGCCAGAAGCCGCCCTGGCTTCAAGTGTTCATTGAGAACTCCGCAGGTGCAACCGTAGCGGTTCTGCTGATGATTCTGGGCCTGCTTCTGGGTGTACGGGAGATTGCTAAGGACTCGGGCGCACGTCTGAGCAAGGAACGGCGGAGCCGGCGTGTGGGCAGATACACTGCATCCGCAGTACTGATTGCTGTCGGAGTTCTGTTGCTCTTGGATTGGCGTGAAGGAACAGATTATATGATGATGCTGCTGAAATGGTGGCCTGTCATTCCGGTATTATGGGGAGTGGAGTATCTGTTAATTCACTTCTTTTCGCGCCGCCGCAGCCAGAACGTTACTATTGCCAGAGCCCGTATGGACCTGCGCGGGCTGCTCTCGGCCATTCTGCTCTCGGCATGTGTGTTTATTGTAACGGAGCAGGAGCATTATCTGCATCTGTGGAACCGGGTCAGTCTTAATTTGACTGTAGCGGCAGTTGATTATGGAGAAGCTGAAGGAAGCCGTTATGAGAAGGCTCCGCTTATTATTCCAGTTGAACTGAATACGTCCGGAATCAATATTGATGCGATTAACGGAGATATCCTGATCCACCGGGCTGCTGTGGAGGATATTGAGATTACAGCAACAGTCTGGGTGGATCAGCTGGACGGGGTACTTGCCGAATCCATTGCGGATCAGTCTTTTGTCGATGTGACAGAAGACACGACGATCAAGATCACTCCCCAGGGGAAGGCGTACGGTGAATCCGGCAAACGCCAGCCGCGGATAGATCTGGACATTTCCCTGCCCGAGGACCGCCGGTTTGATCTGGGGGTCCGCACGATGAACGGCGGTATTACTCTGCAGAACGTGGAGGCTATTTCAGATATTTCTCTGGAGACAGGGAACGGGGAGCTTATCCTGCACCGTATTTACGGCAATGTAAAAGGTAAAACCCTCAATGGCGCAGTACGCGCCAGAAACGTACAGGGGAGTGTTGAACTGACTACAAGCGGTGGTGATATGGGGGCCTGGGAGGTTAGCGGGGCTCTGAAGCTTTCATCGGCAGTTGGTAATATATCGGCAACGGATAGCGGAGATGCACTGGATCTGTCCACGAAGAACGGCAATGTGGAGGTAGCCGGAGCCAGATCGAAGCTGCATGCCGAATCTTTGAACGGCAGAATCAACATTCGTTCGAACGACTTCGGCGGAGACTGGGATATCTACAGTGCTGTCGGAGATATCGATCTCTACTTGCCGCTTACGGGTAATTATACGGTGGAGGGCTCAAGCGGGTACGGGGATATTGTAACGGACCTGCCGGGACTTGTAATCGACAAAAAAACCCTCTCCGGCCAGATCGGAACGGGTGAGTTCAAGCTTCGTGTGGATGGAAACAGCAATCTAAATGTGAGCAAATATTGAATTAAGTAATTTTTATTATATAATAATAAATATAATGTAAGGACTTCGTTGACAACATTGAAAGCCCGGTCTTACAATTACATTAGAGTTATTATTAAGTTGTATAATTAAAGGCGGTGGCATGGATGGGTAGTGGCGTACAGCATGCATTGGAGCAACTGAAGACAACCGGTGTCCGTATTACGCCTCAGCGTCATGCGATTCTTACGTACCTGATGGAAGCGATGAATCATCCTACGGCAGACGATATTTACCGAGCGCTTGAGCCTCAGTTTCCCAGTATGAGTGTGGCAACGGTGTATAACAATCTTAAGATGTTTATAGAAGCGGGTATGGTCCGCGAGCTGACCTACGGTGACAATTCCAGCCGTTTCGATGCCAATGTGTCTGATCATTATCATGTCATCTGCCAGGAATGCGGTAAGATTGAGGATTTCAGCTATTCTTCTCTCCATGAGGTAGAGGAGCGTGCCGAATTGGCTACAGGCTTTAAGATTCATGGATTACGTATGGAACTGTATGGTGTTTGCAAATGCTGCAACGAGAAGCAGCACTAAGATATGGAATTGCAGGCGTGTAGAATCCGAATGCGGATTTTACACGCTTTTTCTATGGAGCTGTTACAAAAATACAAAGCTTCCAGCAGTTTGGCGCAACCAATAGGGCCGCCATGTCGTATACTTAACAGAAGCGCTACCTGATTATAAATTTATCATACTGTTTGGAGGATATATTTTGGACAGAAGACAGAGACAAAGACGCGTCAAAAAGCGTGGAAGTCTTTTTCGCCGCTTATTGGGACTTGTCATTATAGCTGCCGCAGCCTTTTGGGTTGTTTATTATGTATTACCGAACCGTCAGCATCTGGATCCGGATTGGAAGGGGCTGGAGAAGCCTGTTTTTGTTAAGGGAGAGCTTACCGGATACTCAGCCTCAGGGACAGGGGACAGCCTGCTATTACCACTGCCGCTATTACAGGAATACGTAGATTCATCTATCCGTTACGAGGAAAAGAGCAAGTCTGTGATTCTGTCGACAGACAGCAGTCTTTTATATATGCAGGAAGATTCAACAGCAGCAAGTTTGAACAATGAGCCCCTGCAGCTTCGTCTTGCGCCTGAAGAGAAGGATGGGGTGACATATCTTCCGGCAGATACACTGGAGGACTTATATGGCTTTGAGGTAGACGAGGATATCAGTACCGGTGCAGTTCTGTTAATGACTGCCGGCGAAACGGTGCCGTTAGGCAAAGTGAAGGGTAAGGAAGGCGGACGGACCAAAGCGCTCCGCAGCGGAGCCTCCGTACATGCGCCAATCCTTGCTGATATGCCGCCGGGAGCCACAGTGAGAATCTGGAATTCAGACATCAAAGGCTGGCTGTATGTGCAGCTGGAGAGCGGATATACAGGCTTCGTCAAGGCGGACGATATTCTAGCAGACGGGAATAGAACAGTAGTGCAGCAGCCTGTGGCTCCTACCCGTGCCGAACGCAGCTGGAAAGGAAAGCCCGTTAATATGTTCTGGGAGGCAGTCTACGAACGCAAGCCGAATCCTGCGAAATTCGCTGATTTGCCAGGAATTAATGTGGTTAGTCCAACATGGTTCAGCATTATCGATGTTAATGGTAATGTTCGCAGCCAGGCTGACAGCGCCTATGTAGAGTGGGCTCACACCCAGGGCATGGAGGTATGGGGACTGCTCAGCAACAGCTTTGAGGCGGACCTGACTACGGAGGCACTATCCACGTATGACAGGCGGATGAATACAATTGTGCAGATGCTGAAGTATGCGGATCTGTACAACCTGGACGGTATTAATATCGACTTTGAGAATGTATATACCAAGGACGGACCTAATGTAACCCAATTCATGCGGGAACTGAAGCCCATGGCTCAGAGCCGGAATCTGATTGTCTCTATTGATGTAACTCCGAAATCAAACAGTGAAATGTGGTCCTTGTTCCTGGATCGCCGGGCGCTTGGAGCCGTGTCGGATTTCCTGATTGTGATGGCTTACGATGAGCATTGGGCGGCTAGTCCGGTTGCCGGTTCTGTAGCTTCCCTGCCGTGGGTGAAGAATTCTATAAGCCGTATTATTGAAGAGGATGCAGTCCCTGCCGAGAAGCTGATTCTGGGGATACCATTGTACACTCGTATCTGGACCGAGAAGACCGAGAAAGGTGAAACCAAAGTAAGTTCCAAGGCCGTCAGTATGAATGCGGTCCAGGAGATACTTGCCGAGAAGAAGCTGACACCGGTTCTTGATAAGGAAGCAGGACAGAATTATGTGGAATACAAAGAAGAGGATGTTTTGCGCAAAATATGGATCGAGGATAAAGTTTCGCTGGCAGCCAGAGTCGATCTGGCGCAGTCCTTCGGCCTTGGCGGTGTAGCCTCATGGAATCGGAGCTTTGCCAATCCGGAAGCGTGGGAAGCACTCAAGGCAATTGTTGAATAATGCTTAGGTGGATTAATTATAAAATGGGTGTCGTCCAGTAGAGGACGACACCCGTTTTGTTTGTATCCGGCAGGAGATTATTTCTGTAAAGATTCATATGAATTCGATTATTGCTTCAATTGCTGGACTTCAAGTTCTTCAGCGGTAATTGTGGCTTGTGCAGGGTCCATCGTAAGGATGGTGTGACAGAACATACAGCGGTCCGTTTTGCCAAGCATTTTGGTCAGCTTATGGCATTCGGGACATTCCACCTGGACAGCACTGGTTGAGAGCATGCCCGCCCAGAAGTAGATGGCCAGACTGGCCATCATGGAGATTAGACCAATGACGAGACCGATAGCAGCGACAACCTTGCCTGCAGACCCCCAGAACACAATGCCTGCGGTTCCCATAATCATAAGGCCCATACCCAGCATCGTAAGAAGCAGTCCCCAGGTGCGAAAAGCGTTGATTTTAGCCGATTTAAATTTCATGAGTATTATCTCCTAACTGAAATATAGTTCGGTTGTCCAGGAGGAACTGACATGAATATGTAGAATATCATTTATGTAAAGAGAATTATAACTGACTGGATGCAAAATCGCCAAATTTGATGGAGGGAAGTATGGAACTGTCCAATTTGACCCTATTAAGTGGGGAGACATTTGATGAGAATGTTCTTGGAGCCGTTGCTTTGCGGCAAAGAGGCAATGACACGTTTCAGAGCGCGCTGCTGCACGACTTTGATATGATGGTGCTCATGCTGCATGAGGAACAGGAGACAGAGCGAATTATAACCCACACCATTGCCGGGGACAGGCGGACGCAATCCGTGCATGTGGGTCTATCTGCATTGGAACGCGCTGTGATGGCAGGGGACAATAATGAACTCCTTACCAGTTTAATGTCCGGTGAGGTGATCTGGGACCCTAAGGGGATATTGGCGGAGATGCGGAAGGAACTCATTCAGTTTCAAGGTCCGCTGAAAGAGCGGGTATTGTTTATGGAATTCTCCCGGTTTCTACATATGTACGTGAAGTCGAAACGTTACCTTGAAGCAAGCTGTACTATGGATGCTTATAACTGCGTGCTTATCGCTTTGTATCATTGGGCGCGTATTGAAGTGAGCGAGGCCGGATATTTTCCGGAACCCGCAGTTTGGGGACAGGTCAAGAATTTGAATTCTCCGGTTCATAAGTTATATGAAGAACTGACAGTAAGTACAGAAACTTTGGAGCAGAGAGTCGAACTGATTTTGCTGGCCTGCGAGTTTGCGTTAATGTCAAAAATGGCGGATTGCTGCGCCATGCTTCTCCATATCCTGAGCAGCCGCAAGGAGGCTTGGAGTATTAAAGAACTTCTGCAGCATTCAGGACTGAGCCAGCTCCAGGCAGAACTGCCGCTTGTTCTGCGCAAGCTTGTATCGCGTTCATTAATTAGAGAAATTACTTCTTGGGCTGTAGAGGCCGGGGACGGGCATGCAATTCGTTATACCCTTTAGGTATGCGGCTGTCCACGGACATGAATAGACCTATAATAGAAAAAGTAAGCAGGAGGATGGAGAGAGGTAGTGTACTCTCTTTTTTTATTTGTTCCTTGCTGCATGAGCGCAGATAATGAGGGGGATATTTAGGGTTGACTAGGACGCAACTTATGTGATAAATTATAACTCGTCCCTCTGACATAACGATGCGCTGCAAAGCAGTCGTAAATCAGCCGAAAAAAGAAATCAAAAAAAAGGTTGACTAAAACGAGGGCGCTGTGATATATTATAAAGGTCGCTGCTGAAACAAACAACGGCGACGAAAGATGAGACATTGATCTTTGAAAACTGAACAACGAGTGAG
>NZ_JUEI01000142.1:0-8337 GCF_000802655.2 Paenibacillus sp. IHB B 3415
GGCTGGTTGCCACGTGAACTTGCACAAAACTACAAAGATATGAATGTTCATTATGAAGAACAAAAAAATCATATTCATCAAGTCTTAATAAACAAATATCTAGCTCCTGTAACTGAAAATCTGCTTAACCTAGGATATAAGGAGCTCTATGAAGTCCTAAATAAAACACCAGGATTCGGTACTCATAACACTTACCCAACATTTCGTAAGCACATGAATAAGTATGGAAGCCAGTCAGCATTTAGAGGAATAGATAGAATTGAGTATTTAAAATCATTGATGCACCTCATTTCCTTTCTTAAATTGGGTTTAACCCAAGAAGAGGAAGCGTTAATTTCAGAATGGGAACTTATTGGAAAGAATAAGAGAGATTATTTGAAATCTCATTCTGTTGCTCCTGCGTCACATAAAACAAAATAAACTGTCGGTTAAATATACTCAAGCGTTAAACCAACTGCTATTAGAGTATAAATACAATTGAAAAGCCCCTCATCAAAATTTCGTAGAGGGGCTTAATCTTGAGTAAAAATGTGATAATGTATGCTTCGATACAAAATTGTATGGTTCGATACAGCAGCTCTTTTAGGTTTTGCATGATTTCATACAATTCTATATGATTCGATATCGTCTTAATAATGGAAAGTCACCTTCAATTCCATTACATACGTTATCACTCTCATACTGTTGCCAGAACTATAATCGCAAAATATTTAATGTGCTAAATCCCACACACAGTCCTCGGAGTGTACCACCCTAATCTTTCTAAGACATTATGTGTGGGACTGCATGCAGCCAGCCAATCTGCCGGCGCTTACGGTAGCGCCCAGAAGTAACTAACTGGGCGTGTGGAGTTGCAACAGTCGGCCATCACGCTGGCACAGCCAATTTCGCCCGAAGCAACCGGGCACGGCATCAGCCTGCATCCCATCGATGTCGGTGCAGCCATTCAACTCCATAGCGGAATACCAATCAACAACTTTGTTTATTCCAGTCTAAAACTTTATTTCTTTCGACAATTAGAAATAGTTTGGTGTGTTCTCCCCAATACAACTATTCTTAACAAGAAAAAGACTACCGCTATACACGGTAATCTGGGGCAGCTTTACTATGAGAGAAAAAATTATAAGACTGGCCATATATACTTTTAATTAAACGAGCCTTGGACTCTTCTGACCGAGTCATCGTTCCAAAGACGGTGTGCAAGTGAATTCACTTTGGATTGAATAAGATGATATTCTACATCAGCTATATAGATTGAACTAATGAATTACATATAGGAGAAAGTAAGGAAGGGAAACTGGAGGAGCGGTAGCGTCCGCCTTTGTCTGCGGATTTCCACCGCTATAAGCGGTATAAATCAAGAAATCTGCAGACAACAACGGATGGAAGTCCAAACATTCACCGTAGTTACGGTAACACTCTCAAAAGAGTAGATCTTAAGTTCAATCTATATAGTTGTGTTCTCTATTAAATTATGAAACACTCACAATTTTACCATCAGAAATCGTAAAGGTATGGTTACATAATAATTGGATATCTTCTTTGTTGTGGGACGTCATAACAATTAGTTTATGTTCGGACCTCAACTTCTCTAGAATTGTTCTTAATTTTACCACAGAAGTTTCGTCCAAAGCATTAAAAGGTTCATCCAAAATGATAATTTGTTGGTTTTCCATTATTGCCTGAATAATTCCTAATTTCTGCTTCATTCCTAATGAATACTTTTTGAATTTCTTCTGATCTTCCCAATTCAAATCAAATAAATTCATGATCCTTTGAATATCTTCATTCTTAGTTACATTTCTGATTTTAGCTAACATTTTTAAATTTTCGTATCCTGTTAGATGACCTAAAAAGCTAGGTTTTTCAAGAAGTATTCCTAAATTATCGGGAAATGAAATATCCTTACCTAAAACTTTTCTATCAATTCTTACCTCACCGCTAGATGGCAGTATTAAACCAGAGATCATTCTCAAAAACATTGTTTTACCGCTTCCGTTTTTACCAACTACTCCGTATATATTATCACTTTCCATAGTGACATTTATATTTTCAAGAACATTAATTTTCCCAATTGACTTGGTGAAATTAGTTACTTCAATTTTCATGCATTATTAGCTCCCTCTTATGATTTATTCTTTGAATAAGGGTAATTAGCACTATCGAAAGAACAATGCTTTTAAGAACATCGAATAATACATTCAATGGACTACTAGAACGGGGTAAAATATAAAAAAGTGTGCCTCGATAATAACTTGTTATAGCTAATAAAATTGAAATTCCACCCAAAATCATAAAAGTAGTTGTTTTCGTATACTTAAGTAATAGAAATATTTGCAATAAAACGATAATCATACAAAAAAGAAAAACTCTAAGCACAACCCCAACTGTTATTATATTTACTGTTTGAATAAAACTGAAATTATTGTAAATAAAGTCAAATATCAATCCTAGCAAATAAAACATTATAACAAATGTTGCCGTAATGATAAAAGCTCCTTTCAAGAGAGCTTCTAACCATTTACTTTTATTTTTATAACGAATAAAAAAATATTCAGAACTATCAATATAATATTCAATATAGTCAATAAGTGTATACTGTAATAATGAAAGTATCATAATAAATAAGCCCTTTAACAGCGGATCTTTTAATGGAATACCCCCAAAGATAGTTTGATACATTGTTTTTAGGTCACTGGTACCGGTACTTTTTAAGTAGCAATAACTCACCAAAGTGCAAATAGGTATAATCACAAAAAGGGACGGCCTTATTACCTTAAACATATTTATCATAAAAAGTTCCTCTTATCACTTATTATGAAATTTAGAATTATTGACATTAAAACCATACCTAACATCCAAAAATAGCTTTCCGTACCTTTTTGAAAAACCCACGAAAATAATAGGTTTATATTTAGTCCGAAAAATTTTCTAATATAAGGTCGTAATACTATAAGCTCAATAGCCATCCACACAAAAACAATTAAAGAACAGTTTCTTCTAAAGATCAATTTGTTAGAATACTTCAAACATGATACTACGTTAATAAATAAGATTATTCCTAATAAATATCTAAAATACCAGTCTGTTAATTTCACAATAAAATTACTATCTACCAGTGATAAGGCTCCGAATAATATGAAAATAAACATGATGCTTAAACAAATAAATCCTTGTATGTAATATCCGAGCAACTCTCTTGTAAGTATTTTTCTTCTATTACCTATCCTTACATAGGAGAAATCATTAAAGTTACTGCCTTCAACAGTCAAGCCAATCGTAAGTACAGATATAAATTGAAAAACAAAAAACCTATCATATATCCATTGGTCGAACCAGCTATGACCATTAGAGACTTTGATTAAGAAGATTATACCGCTAAGTGCAGTATAGATGGTAAACCAACAAAAAAAAGAAAATCTACTCATAACAATTCCTCATTTTATAAAAAACTGCACCAACTAATAAAATATTCACTAACATCCATCCGCCAAAAACGAGTACTACATTTTCCCAAGTAATATTGTCTGTGAAAGCACCTACCGCTGCTGGTTGAAGGATTATCCGAATATCATACATAAATAGTTCAGGAAAAGAATCTAAAATATAGTTAATTATATACAGAATAATGACAGGTAATACAAGGTGAATATACCTATTCTTGAAGTCAAGCAACATACTAATGCAAAGTGAAAACACAACAAACAAGGAGATTGCTAAAGCGTTCATCAAGGTATAGATATGAACCATATTTATTGGGCTGGAAATAAAAGCTTCATATATAAAACTCCCCTCCTTTGGCACCAAAAAATCATAGTTAACTGTCTTGTTGTTTTTATTGGGGAATAGCATATATGTCATTAAAACATTTATCTCTAAAGTGACTAGTACTATAAGGAACGACAGTATACCCGTGGAAATGAACTTTGAAAAAAAGTACTGACTTTTACCTCCTCTGATAATTTGGTTCATATACATGGAGGTACTCTTATCCTCGTAGTAGATTAACCCAGTAAATAACACAGTAAGAAACCAAAATATAGTACTATAAAGATTATTTCCCCAACTTACTGAATTAATTAGCATCCAAAACTGGAACGGGTTTTGCCCAACAGTCTCTCTTAAACCAGGATATTTAGAAAAATATCTACTTACTGTAATTGGATCAATTACAACAATCGTAAGTAATAATAAAACCGAAACTAATACTTTTCTATCTGAAAGAAGTCTTTTAAAATCGACCCTGAGATAACTTACTAGCCTACCACCCATTTGTTTTCCCTCTCCTTTTTCGAATGTTGATAGAGCTTGGCCAGGAAGCAAAATACACAATAAATGGGGGACTTTAGGTCCCCCGTTACACTTGGCAAGAAACTATCGGTTAGTTTGCAGTCCATTCACCTGAAACAGAAACTGTCGACGATAAATTAACTGGATTATCAAGGTTTAGTATGACTGTTGAAAAAGCAGCTGGTACCTCGATATCATAGGGTATATTAGCCCAACCGATATTATTGCTATCATATATTATAGTATTATATGGGGAAGATAAATTAGGATTAGTCCAAAAACCACTTTTTTCTGTCCATGCTCTAACGTACTTACCGGAACCTAAATTTGTTATTTGGACGCTGAAACCCGGCATATTCATACCGCTTTTTACATCGGCACTTATCTCAGTATCGCCTTGGTTCGCTGGTAGTGAACCCGAGAAAGATGTTGCGGCAAAGGCTGATGTTGCGGCAAAAATTGTACTAATTACTAGAGTAGCAATAGCTAGTTTACCTTTGTTCCTCATAATTAATATCCTCCTATTGTATTTCTATATTGAAAGCCGGCCGGCATCTCAATCAAGCACATGTCGATACGTTTGATAATAGAATTATTTTGTAAACCACCTTCAATAATTTTAGTATAACACCAATATTTTGGAAGTGTATATAGGATAATTTGGATTTTCTTGCCGATATTGGTCGAATACTTTCAAAAATCACCCCTTTTTCAGGTCATAATTTAGTACTTCTACTAAAAACCCCACGTAAGCTTTTCTTTCGCTAAATTATGCGCATCTCGCATTCCTTTGTAACCGAATCCACAACCATCGTCGGCCCGTTTAATAGTTCTTTTTATTTTGCCACTTACTAACTGGACAGTGAAATGTTTTATATTACTAACTCAACTTTCACAGCTAGAAAATCGGCTTAAACCCTTGAGGCTGTAAGAAGAATTCGCTATATTTAGCCAAGTTGACAAAAAACACCTCGCTTGTTTGGTATCATGGAAGTGCGACCAACCATGCCAACAAGAAAGGTGCGTAACCCTATGTTACAACAACATTCCCTATCTGAACATTCTCGCTTTTCCAAACTTTTTGCCAATCTTCAATCGGGAAACCTTACGACAAGCAGGTATTTCCAAATCGCTCGGTCTTTCGAGCCTAGCGATTTTTCAAATTGTGTTCTCCCTGGTCTTCGAAGGGAAGAACTGGTTTCGCCTTCTGGAAAGTGACCGTGCTGCAGATCTTCCCGGCAAAGATGTTATTTATCGGTTTTTGAATCAAGCTTCTTTTGCGTGGCGTCGCTTTTTACAGGCCTTAAGTCTTCGGATCGTGCGCCATTTCGAATCGCTCATTTCTACTCAGCGCGTACGTGTGTTTATTATCGACGATTCCGTTTTGAGCCGAAACCGAAGCAAAAAAGCAGAATTGTTAGCAAGGGTTTTTGACCATTCTACCGGCAAATTCATTAAGGGCTACACGATGCTAACCCTAGGTTGGTCGGACGGTTTTAGCTTTGCTCCGCTTGATTTTGTCATGCGCTCTTCTGCCAAAATCACCAATCGGCTATGCGAAATGGCTTCGAATCTGTCCAAACGAAGTCACGGCTACAAGCGCCGGTTGGAGGCCTTTTCCCGGAAGCCGGATGCTGTCGTAGCCTTGCTAGAACGGGCTTTACCTGCTGGATTCGCCGCCGACTACGTGCTTATGGACAGCTGGTTTACGCAAGCTCCACTCCTTCGTGAGCTTGCCGCTATAGGGCTTCCCGTGATTGGGATGGTGAAAACGCTACCTGGTTCACGGTAAGCGAATGACACTCCGCGAGGTCTTTCAAAGCCTGCCCGCATCGAATGCTAAAGACATTAAAGGCTCGCTCATCGTGCATACCGCCTGCGGTCTGCAGGTGAAGCTTGTGTTTGTCCGCAACCGGAATAAAAGACGGGAGTGGCTGGCTATTTTAATTACCGATGTGACGCTGGATGCAGGTGAAATCGTACGGATTTACGGCATGCGCTGGAGTATAGAGACCTTTTTCAAAGTCACCAAAAGTTATTTGAAATTGGGCACTGAATTTCAGCGACGTTCGTTTGACAGGCTGATTAGCCATACGACGATTGTATTTAGCCGATATTTAGCGATGGAATACAAACGGCGTCAATCAAGTGACGACCGGACACTTGGAGGACTCTTCTTTCTCTTTGCCGACGAAGTCCGCGACTTGGACTTCAAGACCGCGCTTCAGCAGCTCATGAGTCTATTTTTCGAAATGTCCCAGGCGAAAACCAAGAAGAATACAAAAGCTGTTTTTTGTCAACTCCAGGAATGGATCTCCGGTTTACCCAGCTATATCTCTTCTTCATTTAAGAAATTTCATAAAAATGTTCTCCTTGTTTGGTATCTGTGACTTCAACAGTTAATTTTCCTGAGAAAATCCAACAAGAGGAGTAGTAAAGTTATAATGAACTGCTCTTTCAATTTGTAAAGTTCTAGCCATTCTAATTGCCTAGTAAAAGTGAATACGTGCAAATCAAAAAGAGCCCCTTCCTACTGTGAGGGGCTTTAGATTGTATTCAATTTTGAAACTACTGCACTGATAATTTCTGCTATGCCGTTAAAATGAGCAAATCTAAATTAATGTATCCTTTAGTCCCCACACTGAATACTTAACACCGTTATTGTAAGTTACATTTTTCTTAAAATCATAAATTAATTCTGAACTGACTCCATTGCTTTGAAGTAATCCAAAAAGCAGCTCGATAAGTTGGGATTGATAATTTAATTGCCGCTGAAGATTGTTTAGTTTCAGACTTGTTTCAGTACCTTGAATTTCATCATTAGACTCATTAGGAACCTCAACAAGCTTCAAATCAATAAGGTGATGATTAGCTGTTGAGTAGTCCCATTGGGAAAGCTCTACAAGCATCGTCAAGTATGTTTCATCCACGCCTAATCTCTGCACTTTAACTGGCTTTATTTCTTCTCTAAGCATCCCTGACCACATATTTTCAAAAGAGCTAGCTTGGCCTACACATCTAATGGCCAACTTTCCATTCACAACCGTTTCTTTATATTTAAGTACTGTCACAGTCATTCCATCCACGCGAAGGTACGGGGGATATTCAAATGATTTTTCATTTGATGAAACATCGGTAGTATTCATTAATCGTCACATCCATAATTATTTTTTATGTATTGTAGATGATAA
This sequence comes from Paenibacillus sp. IHB B 3415, assembly GCF_000802655.2. NCBI lineage: Bacteria > Bacillati > Bacillota > Bacilli > Caryophanales > Paenibacillaceae > Paenibacillus > Paenibacillus sp. IHB B 3415. The sequence goes on from NZ_JUEI01000142.1 coordinate 7,482, forward strand.
ACGGAAAACATCAAAATCGAGATGAAGGTGATACGAAGCTTAGGGTCAACTAAGGTTTTTCAATTTGGCTAAACTTCAAATTAAATAAAAATCCATCCACTCATGAACAAATCAAAGCTTTTAAAATACTTGCTGCCTCGAATAGGTTGCTGTAAAAGCCTCAGAGTTACTAAGTTATGAAAATATAATGATGTACATACATATTCATACATGTGAAGTTTAATATAATTGAAAATGTTCCAGACCGATACTAAGTTCAAAATGATGTGAGTTCAAACAGAAACCTTAGTATATTCGGTATACTAGATAAGCATTAAAAAATTGAATTTCAGTGAGGTGTTCAAAAGATGGCTAATAAAGAAAAATTAGCAACAGGGCATTACGAGGTCGTGGGTGAGACTTATGCAAAGATGGAGTTTTATGAACAAGGTTGGAATCCCTACAGTAGATTTTTGGATGTTGAAAAAATTGATTTAATATTGAGAAAAAGAGTTAATAGTCAAATTGTATATAAAGAAATTCAGGTCAAATTTGGTAAGTTATATGAAGTGAACACTAAATTCGAAAAGCTTCATTTTGACTTAACCTCATGGAGATTCTTTAATCCTAATGAGTTTAATAGATATGAGGAAAACGATAGCCTATATATTGCTTATGTTTTATCAAAAGACTTCAAATACGAAGGTGACATTTTTATTTTTCCAGTAAAGGAATTTTCCTCACTACTAAAGCAAGCCATACCAAGTAAAGACAAAGTGAAATTATATATCTCCCATTCAATTAAAGAAGATAAGTGGTACATAAGGTAGGCGTGTTGATTTCCCAAAAAAAGGGACGAAAAAGGCCGCCATTTCGG
>NZ_JUEI01000143.1:0-8097 GCF_000802655.2 Paenibacillus sp. IHB B 3415
TGTTGCTGTTGCTGTTGCTGTTGCTGTTGCTGTTGCTGTTGCTGTTGCTGCTGTTGCTGCTGTTGTTGCTGTTGTTGCTATTTCTGTTGCTGCTGCTATAACTATTGCTATTGCAGCTATAGCTCTGTTACTAGCTTCTTACACCCCACGCTGGTTGCTCTCAAAGACCGGGAAGCGCGGAGGTGATACGGAGGTGGTCATTTTCAAGATTAATCTATACCGTTCATTTGATTCCAAGCTTGCTTGGTTTCCGATGGTAATTAAGCACAATAATTCTTATAACAACGTATATTTCACAAAAATTTAGGAGGAATTGGTTTGGAAACTGTGCAGATTATCGGCATTTTACTTGTATTTATTGTGTTTGTGGGCCTGATGATGACCCGCAAGCTGACCACGCTGCTCGCCCTGCCGATGATGGCGATTCTGCTGGCGGCGATCGCGGGAATCCCGCTGCTGTCCGATAACCCGGACACCTTCACCATCACCAAGGGTGTGCTCGCAGGCGGGGCCATGAAGCTGTCTACCGCTATCGCCGGATTGATCTTCGGCGCCTGGTTCGGCCAGATTCTCAGCAAGGTCGGCATCACGAAGACCATTATCCGCAAGGCTGCGGAGCTGGCCGGTGACAAGCCGCTGGCGATCGCCATTATCTTTTTCCTCGCCGCGTCTGTAATCTTCTCGGCTGCCAACGGTCTGGGCATGGTCATTCTCGTCGGAACGATCGCTATTCCCATTATGCTCACTGCCGGTCTTAAGCCGTTCGTCAGCGGCCTTGTTGTCCTGCTGGCCAATGCGGTCGGCGTGGTCTTCAACGTCTCCACCTGGGCCATTTATACCGATGTGCTAAAGGTGCCTACGAACACGATTGCTTCTTATTCACTGATCTGTGCTATTCCGCTGATTGTCATTGCCTTGATTATGATCGTCTACTATACCCGCAAAGACGGCAAGGTCCGCCGTGCCTGGGCCATGCCGCTCAAGCCGGAATTCCAGGCTCAGGATACCAAGAACGTAAGAGCCATTGCGCTCATCAGCCCGCTTGTTCCGGTGCTGCTGGTATTTTTCCTGAAGGTTGATATTGTCTCTGCAGTCTTCATGGGGGCGGTTGTCACATTGCTGCTCGCAACACCCAAGCGTCCGATTCATGTGCTGTCGAGTGCGCTGGTGGAAGGGATTCAGGATGTGGCCGGTGCGCTCGGGCTGATGATCGGGATCGGGATGCTGCTCAGCGCGGTAACTGCACCTCCGGTGGCGTTGCTGATTCAGCCGCTGATCGAAGGCATTATTCCAACCAGTCCGCTGATGTACATTCTCGTCTTCACTTTGCTGTCTCCGCTTGCGATTTACCGTGGACCGCTTAACGTATGGGGACTCGGCAGCGGGATCGCAGCACTGATTGTTGCCGGAGGGATGGCACCAGTTGCGGCTATGCTGGCACTGCGTATCGTGAGCAATCTGCAGGCTGTCAGCGATCCGACCAACTCGCACAATGTCTGGATCGCCGACTACACTAAGACGGATATTATTGAAACGCTGCGCAAGACACTGCCATGGATGTTCGCGGCTGTGATGATCTCGATGATTATCGCGGGTCTGACCGTTTTCTAGATTAAGTTCTGGTTAAGCGAATACGGATTGCAGATTAGAGACATAAGCTTCATGGAGAGGAGAAACTGCTATGAACAACAAACAAATCAGGATCGGCATCGATGTCGGAGGAACCTTCACGGATGCCGTTGCGATAGACAATGAGACTTTTGAGGTGCTGTCCAAGGTCAAAATGCCCACAACGCATCACGATGAACGCGGAGTCGCCAGCGGGATTGTCCAGATTATCCAGCGGATCATGAGCGAGAACGGCATTCTTCCCGGTGACATCAAGTTTATCGCCCACGGGACGACGCAGGCCACCAACGCCCTGCTCGAAGGAGACGTAGCCCGTGTAGGCATCGTGGGGATGGGCACGGGACTGGATGCCCGCAGTGCCCGCTCCGAGACTAATGTGGCGAATATCGAGCTGGCTGCCGGTAAATATCTTACCACCTATCACAAGTTCATTGATTCGAAGGAACTGACGCCGGAAACCATCGATGCGGCGATTGATCAGCTGCTCGCCCAGGGTGCAGAGGTTATTGTGGCCTCGGAAGCCTACAGTGTCGATGATCCGGCCAACGAGCTGAGAGTGATGGAAGCGGCGCGTAGCCGGGGAGTGTACGCCACCGGCGGACATGAAATCTCCCAGCTCTATGGGCTGAAGACGCGGACCCGCACAGCGGTCGTCAATGCGAGCCTGATTCCGAAGATGATGGAGACCGCCAACATGACTGAGCAGGCCGTCAAAGAAGCGGGGATTACCTCCCAGCTGATGATCATGCGCTGCGACGGCGGTGTCATGAGCATCGACGAGGTGCGCAAGCGTCCGATCCTGACCATGCTGTCAGGGCTGGCGGCCGGTGTCGCCGGCGCCCTGATGTATGAGAAGATATCGGACGGTATTTTCTTCGAAGTCGGCGGAACCAGTGTAGATATCTCCGTGATCAAGAACGGTAAGGTGATGATTGAGAATGCCCAGGTAGGCGGACATAAGACGTATCTGCGTTCGCTGGATGTACGGACGCTCGCCGTTGCCGGGGGCAGCATGATTCAGATCGGCGGAGGCAAGATCACGGATGTCGGCCCGCGCAGTGCGCATATCGCCGGTCTGGAATACGAATGCTTCACCGGTAAGGAGAATCTGGAGCAGCCTGCCATCGGTCTTGTCAGTCCGCGCCCGGGAGATCCGGATTACGTCACCGTCCGGGGTACGGGAGGACATGAATATGCGCTGACCCTGGCAGGCGCGGCGAATCTGCTGAACCATGTGCCGGAGGAGGATTATGCGCGGGGGGATATGGAGAGCACCAGGATAGCCTGGCAGGCACTGGGTTCCCGGCTCGGCATGTCTGCGGAAGACGCAGCAAGATCGGCAATGGATATTGCCATCCGCAAGGTGATGGCTGTAGTGAATCAGATGATCAGCGATTATGAGCTGGACACCGGGTTTGTTACGCTGGTGGGCGGCGGCGGAAGCGGAGCTGTGCTCGTTCCGGCGATGGCGGCGAGCGAAGGCTTCAAGCACCAGATCGCCAATAATGCGCCGTACATCTCCACGATCGGCGTTGGGATGGCGATGGTCCGCGAGCAGATCGAGAAGACTGTGGTCGGTGCGACAGAGCGGGATATCAAGCTGATCCGTGCAGAGATTATGGAGAAAATCGTCCAGTCCGGAGCGAATGAAGCTACGGTTGACGTGACGATCGAGATCGATTCGCAGCGCAATATTCTACGGGCGATCGCCACCGGCTCGACCGAGCTGCGCTCGAAGGATCTGGCCAGCCGCGAGGTGCCCGTGAACGAGCTGATGCTGACGGCGGCGGAAGCACTGGGCCAGCCGGCCGGCCAGACGGAGCTGAAGGCGGCCTCCGGCAGATGGTTTCTGTTCGAGTCGAGCGAGATCAAGAAGTCCATGTTCGGGCTGGTGAAGAAGAAGCTCAGCCACGTCGGCGTGCTGGACCGTGAAGGTGTGGTGCGATTTAAGAAGACGAATGCGTATCATCTGGCTTTTTTGAAGAAGAATATGGCCGACCGGTTTGCCTCGTTCCTGGAGGAGAATACGATCTATTCGGATGCCAATGCGACGATCCCGAAGACCTTTATCTTCTATAAGGAAAAAATGCTCGATCTGACCGGGATGCAGACCAAGGAGCAGCTGTTCTCCATTCTCGAAGTGGAAACCCAGCTGCTTGAGGACAACAGCGAAATGCTCGCTGTCGTCTATCAGTAGGAGGTGCACAGGATGATGAAGACAGCTGAACGGACGCTGCCAAGCGACAATGTGCTGGGATATGCCGAACTCACAAATGATCTGCTGTTTCACAGAATACCGCACAGCAAACGGCGTTATTATGTGGAGCGCCCGCTTGCGATCGGCAGGGAGCAGGCCCTGGAATTCAAGGCCCGCTACGGCACGGATGTCGGGGCCATCTGCCGGGACCGCGGAATTAGCGTCAATCTCAATGAACGGCAGGGCACCATCGGGCAGATCCGCTTCCGCGCCCAGATTGAGCTGTCGGCCAAGGAGCGCGCCATTACGCTGTATAAATCGTCCATGGAAGAACTGCGGCAGTGTGCCGGTGTGCTGCTTCCCGGCCGCTCCTTCACGCTGAAGGAAATCACAGACATTCATCTCGCCCATGAGCTGTTCCACGATCTGGAATTCACGGAGCTGGGATACACCAACAAGCGGCTTGACGACATCAGCAGCATCTCCCTGGGTCCGCTGCGCATCCGGGCCAGCGTGACCAAGACCTCGGAGATCGCCGCGCATGCGTTCAGCCGTTATCTGCTGGATCTGCCCTGCCTGCCGAACCTGCTGGATTACGCTTATATGATTCACAGCGGTACGCTGACTGCTGCTGAATTCTGGAGGCAGACAGAGGTTTGGTCCGGAGAGCTTGAGAACAGCTGAGCGGACTTCTTCAGGCAGCAGCCTTGTGCACGTAAGCAGACAGCAACCTTAAGAGGTGTGCTGTCTGCTGTATTTTTGTAGAGGAAGTATTGCGCCTGGCTGGGAGAACGTCTCTGACTTCGGACTCGAATTATGCTATGTTGAAGTGGGTATCCAGAGTTTGGGGAGGCTGTCCGCATGCCATTCAGAAAAGGGTCAAACAAATCAATATACGTGCCGCTGCGCACCAAGTTTATCGTATTGTTCTGCCTGCTGATTACGATTCCGTTTCTCGTGATCGGCACCATCAGCTATAAGAAATATACTGCCGGTGTGGAGCGCAGCACTGTGGAGCTATCCAATCAGGTTGTGAGCCAGATTAATATCAACCTGGAGCATTACATTAAGGAACTGGACCGGCTTACACTTACGCCGCTGTACGATGAGGATATGATGCAGATTCTCCGCAAGCACAGCGGCAGCGGCTCTGCGAACACTTATTTAACTACGGATGAGACGCTGAAGATGAATCTGTTTATTTCTTCGCTGGCTTTTGACCGGGGTGAGATTGAGAGCATTCTGGTGTTCACCAATGACGGAGGAATCTTCAGTAATCTGGACCAGAGCGTCAGGAAGCGGTGGGACCGCAGCATGGCAGACTGGATGGAGGCGGTTGAGCAGGAAGACGGTGGTCTTGCCATCCTTCCGCCGCATGCTGCGGCCTATTATACAGAGGCGAAGCAGGGGATTATCTCGGTGGCCCGGGTTATCCGTGAGCCCTATACGAATGACATGCTGGGGATCGTCAAGGTGGATCTGACGGCGCGGGGGTTCGGTTCGATTGTATCCACGGTGCGTTCGAGCGGGAGCGGTCTGCTGCAGATTACCGGCAAGGATCAGGTTATGCTGTACTCAGGGCCAGACGGGCTTCCCGATTCAAGTGAATCCTATATTACAGCCTCTGCCCATTCTTCTTATACGGGACTTAAGGTGACCTCATTGATTCCGCGTACGCAGCTCCGGGAAGACGCACGCGAGTTAACGAATTCTACCTTGATTGTCTCCATCGTAGCCCTGATGGCTGCTTATGCGGCGGCGATCCTACTGTCGAACCGCCTGGTTAAGCCGATTGCCCATCTGCAGTCGAAGATGAGGCAGGTGAAGCGGGGGCTGTTCCTGGAGCGGGCGACGGTCACTACAAGCGATGAAATCGGGCAACTGACCGAAGGCTTCAATACGATGATCGGCGAGATCGACCGTCTGGTCAAAGAGGTCTATGAGACCCGGCTGAAGGAACGGGAAGCCGAGCTGCTTGCGCTGCAGAGCCAGATTCATCCGCATTTTCTGTACAATACCCTGGAAATGGTGAACATGCTGGCCCTTCAAGGCAATACCCGGGAGCTCTCGGGTGTGGTGACCAGTCTCGGGAAGCTGCTGCGCTACACGGTCGGCCGCCAGGAGCAGATGGTGTACGTTCTGGATGAGGTAAGATTCGTAGAAGCGTATCTGCGAATCCAGGGTATGCGTCTTGGAGACAAGCTGCAGGCTATGATCCATATTGACTCTTCCTTCGATTATTGCGTGGTGCCGAAGCTGATTCTGCAGCCGCTGATTGAGAATGTTATTGAGCATGCCATGGGTCAGGATAAGCTACTGCTTGCCCTGACGGCTTCGGTGGAAGAGGAAGACTTGGTGCTGTCCGTCAAGGATGATGGTCTTGGCATAACCGGTGAACGGATGCAGGAGCTTGAAGAACAGCTGTATCAGAATAAATCCCGGCCCGGTACGGAGACGGAGCAGGGCGGCTTCGGCCGGATTCAAAAGGGTTTTGCGCTGCGCAATGTCCATCAGCGGCTCCGGCTGCTCTATGGAGAGCCTTACGGATTAACTCTTGATAATACGGCAGAGCGCGGGGTAACGGTCTCACTGCGGCTGCCGATGAACTGGGAAGCCATGAACAATGCCGGACCCGCCGGGGACAGGCAGGAGGAGGATTAATGATGCGGACAAGGCTGCTAAGCCTTATGATAGCGGTATTAATGGCTGCGGGCTGCTCTTCAGGGGCAGGAAGCGGGGCGTCTGACGGGAAAGCCGTGGACGGTGAAGAAGCAGGAGGAAGTGAGGCGGCTGCTGTGCAGGAGCCTGTGAAGCTGAAGTTCAGTATCTGGGGCAACGATGCGCAGAAGGCAATGGTTGAGGGGCTGGTGGATGAATATGAACAGCTCCATCCCGGGATGGAGGTAGAGATCATGACGATCCCGTTTGCTGATTATCAGCAGAAGTTGTCAATCATGCTGGCCTCCCGTACCGCGCCCGATGCCGGCTGGCTGGCGGAGCGGATGATTCCCCAGCTGCTGGAATCCGGCCAGCTGGTGGACATTGCAGCAGAGGTCAAAGAAGATCCCGGATATAACTATGCGGATATCTATCCGTCTACGCTTGATATATTCAAGCGGGAGGACAGACTGTACGGAATCCCCTTCTCCACGCCTCCGGTGCTGATCTACTACAACAAGGACCTGTTCCTTGAGAAAGGCCTGAAGACGCCAACCGAGCTTTATAAGGAAGGGAAATGGAACTACGAGGATTTTCTCAAGGCCGCGCGCAGCCTAACTGATCCGCAGCACGGCATTTACGGTGTGAAGCTGGTCCGCGACTGGAACAACTGGTCGGATGCACTGCTGCCGCTGTTCTGGTCGCATGGTGCCGAGCTGTTTGACAGCAGTGCGACGGCTTTTGCGCTGAATTCTCCCGCAGGTAGAGAGGCGCTGCAGCTCTACAGTGATATGATGTTCAAGGACAAGGTGCATCCGCTTCCGGGCGATGAGCTCACCTTCGACAGCGGCCGGATCGGGATGTATACGGACCGTTACAGCTATACCTCGAAGGCCCGCGCGGTTACTGATTTTGATTGGGATATCGCTCCAATGCCGGCAGGTGTGAAGGGGACTGGAACTTCACTCGGCTATGCGGGAGTCTCTGTATTCGAGACCAGGCATCCGGCGGAAGCCGCGGAATTCCTGAAGTTCATCACCAGCGCAGAAGCCATGAGCGTTACCGCGCAATATTTCGTCCCGTCCCGGAAATCCGTGCTTGAATCGGATGTCTTCCTGAGAGCGGCTTCCAAGCCTTCGCCGGAGAGCATCCAGCTGGCCGTGCTCGACCAGATCGCGGACGCCCGGATCGCGCCGGGCCATAAGAACTGGCAGCAGATTGATACGAAGATCCAGAGGCTGCTGGACGGGCTCTACACGCAAAGCTCTACCGTGGACGGGCTGCTCGGACAAATGGAGCTTGAGGTGGGCCCGCTTATGAAATAAGAGGGGACTTCGTACACGTTAAAGACCGCCTTCGGCCCCCGCAAAGTGCCTGAGTACTCATCGAAGCCACAGCCCCACTTTGTGGGGTTATTTTGCATACGTGGATAGAGACTGGTTTGAGCAACGCGACTGCTGCAGGAAACGGAATGAATGCGAATTTGCTTAGACTTGATGCAAAATCCTGCACGAAATGCAACAATTCTCCCGTTAAATCGGCTAAAATTCAAAATTGTTGTATAAAAGAGACAATTTCATAATTCCAAACCCTTGCTGGGAGCGGTTTTTTTG
>NZ_JUEI01000144.1:0-8855 GCF_000802655.2 Paenibacillus sp. IHB B 3415
GGTGTAACGGGAGCAACGGGAGACGCAGGCGTGACAGGTGCAACCGGGGTAACGGGAGCAACGGGAGACGCAGGCGTGACAGGTGCAACCGGCGTGACCGGCGTGACTGGAGTCACTGGAGTCACCGGAGTCACCGGAACCACGGGCATAACCGGAACAACCGGAGCGACAGGCCCCAATATCGCAACGGAAGGCTTCTCGGCATTTCTGCCTTCGTTCTCGGCAGCGGCCAGCACACAGCTTACAGGGTGGACGGTGACGACACCTTATTACGACAGCGTGACTTTTAACGAAACAACGGGTAACTACACGATTCCGGCCACAGGCAGATATTCGTTTGAGGCGACTATTAACTACAGTACTACGGCTGCGATTTCAGTTGCGTTGGGTGCGGGAGTGAATCCGGCCTTTGTAGTGCGGAGAACGTCCCCTACGGTAACAGATCTGGTAACCGGGCTCTTCCCGCTGCTGAATGTTAATATTGCACTGTTGCTGACACTCCGGACGATACTGGGGAACGGTACGGTGACATTAACGGGTGAGTTTGAACTGACGGCAGGCGATGTAATCGGGCTATTTTACGCAGCAGATGGATTAACTGTTCCGCTGGATCTCGGCGGTTCCTCCTCGGGCCTTGTGTGGTCTGTACACAGACTGACGTAAGGTAATGAGACGATACGGAACCACGAGTCAGCTTAACTAAAAAAGGGCCCTTTTTGAATGACTACAAATCCACAATCCCAAACTCCGTAGGATTTTGAACTTTTATTATAGATGGCCTTATTTAGCATCAGCCGTTCTCCGGCTACACTTAAGTCATGGAAGAGAGAGACTGCTGAAGGAATCAGGAGGCGGAAGGAATGATTACTCAAGAGAAGAAAAGCGTAGCCGGTGCAGGAGACAGCCTGCCGGTACACAGGAGCACGAAGCGGGGGGCCATGCTGGGACATCTGCTGAAGCACAAAGTTCTGCTGCTGATGCTGCTGCCGGGTGTGCTTTTTTTGCTGGTCAATAATTATCTGCCGATGTTCGGGATCATTATTGCCTTCAAGAATATTAACTATGTCGACGGCATTCTCGGCAGTCCGTGGGTGGGGCTGGATAACTTTAGATTCCTGTTCGCAACCTCGGATGCCTGGATCATTACCCGCAATACGGTGCTCTACAACTTTGTGTTTATTATTCTCAACCTGGTGATTGCCGTGTCTATCGCAATTGCCCTGAATGAGCTGAAGAATAAACTGGCCGCCAAATTTTATCAGAGCATCATGTTCTTCCCGTACTTCTTGTCGATGGTTGTGGTGAGTTATCTGGTGTTCGCTTTTCTGAATGTTGAATACGGTTTCATCAATAAAGGGATCTTCGCCCTGTTCGGGCTGGATGAGCTGAACTGGTATTCCGAGCCGAAATATTGGCCGTTCATTCTGCCGCTGATCAACCTCTGGAAAGGGGTGGGCTATGGCTGTGTCATCTATCTGGCGGCCATCATCGGCATTGACAACGAATACTATGAAGCGGCCCTGATCGACGGTGCCAGCAAGTGGAAGCAGATCCTGCATATCACGATTCCGCTGATCCGTCCGGTCATCATTATCACAACGATTCTGGCCATCGGCGGGATCTTCCGCTCCGACTTCGGGCTGTTCTACCAGACCACGCTGAATTCCGGAGCACTGTACCCGACAACGCTGGTCATCGACACCTACGTCTATAACGCACTGATCAATATGGGGAACCTGGGCATGTCCGCAGCAGCGGGATTGTATCAATCGGTGGTCGGCTTCTTCCTGGTCCTCGGCTCGAACTGGATCGTGCGCAAGGTCGACAAGGACCAGGCGGTATTCTAAAAAGGAGTGGAAATCCGTGGCTAATAACGAAATATCCAGATTTACCAACATCATTCTCCATATTATTTTTATCATCCTGTCCATTACCTGCCTGCTGCCGATTGTACTCGTCTTCATGATTTCCATTACCGATTATGATTACATCGTGCTGAACGGCTATCAATTTATCCCGGAGAAGCTCAGCCTGGAAGCCTATGCGTATATCTTCAAGGATTATAGCGTTGTGTTAAAAGCGTACGGCGTGTCCTTCTTCGTCACCATCACCGGAACGCTGGTCAGTGTGTTCATCTCTTCACTGTATGCTTATCCGATCTCACGGACCGATTTCAGATACCGCGGCTTTTTCGCCTTCCTGATCTTCTTCACTATGCTGTTCGGCGGCGGGCTGGTGCCCTGGTATATGGTCTATACGCAAGTGCTTGATCTCAAGAACTCCATCTGGGCGCTCATCGTGCCGATGCTGCTGTCGCCGTTCAATGTGCTGATCATGAAAACGTATTTCCAGATGAGTGTACCGCCTGCGCTGATTGAAGCCTCCAAAATCGACGGGGCCGGGGAGCTGCGGACGTTCTTCCAGATTGTTTTTCCGCTGTCCCTGCCGGTATTCGCCACGATTGGGCTGTTCAACACGCTGCACTACTGGAACGACTGGTTCAACAGCATGATTTTCATCACCGATACCGACCTCTATTCCCTGCAATATCTGATGTACAAAATGATCTCCCAGGCGGATTACCTGAGCCGCAACGGCGCACTCATTCAGGGCTCGGCCACCGAGCTGGCCAAATTGCCGGGGGAAACGATCCGCATGGCGATGGCACTGATTGGCATTGGTCCGATCGTGCTCGCGTATCCGTTCTTCCAGCGGTATTTCATCAAAGGCTTGACGCTTGGCTCGATTAAAGGCTAACCTCGGAATCAACCGATTAGCATATATTGTTCAATCAAGGGGAGGAAACAAAGTATGGCAGGTAAAAAAGTCACGGGTCTACTGCTGTCGCTTGTACTTATGGTTGGGTTCACCCTAGCCGGCTGCTCCGGAAATAACAACAATACCGCTGCTCCTACGGAGAAGGCAGGGGAGAGCACCACGGCTCCGGCAGCCACTAAGGAAGCTACTGCAACGGAAGCGGCCGGGACGGAAGCGCCGGATGCGCTGGAACCGGTGGAGCTGTCGCTCTATCTGCCCGGCGGGCCGGATAAGGATGTGGCTTCTGTAGAGCAGGAGATCAATGCGTATCTGAAGGATAAAATAAATGCCACGATCAAGATTAACCAGCTGAGCTGGGATAAACCGGCCGATAAGGTCAACCTGATGATCCAGTCCGGCGAAGTGTTCGACATGGTCTATACCTGGAACTTCATGACCAATGCCGCCAAGGGAGCGTATCTGCCGCTGGAAGAGCTGATCGAGGAATACGCCAAGGAAACGAAGGCACAGATCAATCCTGCTTACCTGCAGGCGGCTACTGTTAACGGACATTTGTATGCGATTCCCACAGAGAAAGAGCTGGGCCAGTCCGTCGGGTTTGCTTTTGACAAAGCGATTGTCGATAAATACGGCTTCGATGTGAACAGCATCAAGAAGCTGGAGGATATTGAACCGATGCTGAAGACGATTAAGGAGAAAGAACCCGCCCTTTCCCCGCTGTTCATGAACCATACGGACAGTCTGAACTGGTTCACCGCATATCCGGAAAGTGAAGACCTCGACGGCAGTAATGAAATCCCGACGCTGCTCGATTACAAGACGATGAAGGTATTTAACGAATACGATACGCCGGAAATTGTGGAACGGCTGAAGCTGATCCGCAGCTGGTATGAAGCGGGCTATATTAACAAGAACGGTGCCACAGACAAGACCGAGCTGAAGGATGCGGTCAAAAGCGGCAAAGCCTGGTTCGTCTACGGCAATATGAATCCGACCTCCACCAATGACTGGACCCGGCTCGCCGAGAAGCCGATGATTATCAAGACACTGCTGCCGGTTGGCGTCAGCACCAAGAGCTTGCAGGGCTCCATGCTCGCCATCTCCAGAACCTCCAAAAACCCTGAACGGGCCATGATGTTCATGAACCTGATCCATACCGATCCGGTGCTCTACAACCTGCTGACCTTCGGCATTGAGGGCAAGCATTACAAGAAGCTGGAGAACAACACGGTGGAGTTCATCCCGGACAGCGGCTACAACTCCGTATCTTCCTGGATGATCGGCAATGTGCTGCTGAACTACCTGAACAAGGACGAAGATCCGAACCGCGTACAGCTGTACACTGACTGGAACAAGAACTCTGCCGTTTCGCCGGTCATCGGCTTTGTCTTCGATTCGACCAAGGTGCAGTCGCAGATCGGCGCACTGATCAATATTACGAAGCAATATAAGAACACCCTGTACTCCGGGGAAAAGGACCCTGAACCGGTCCTGAAGGAAATGAACAGCAAGCTGAAGGCCGCAGGCCTGGATGCTGTGATTACAGAAATTCAAACGCAACTGGATGCTTTCCTGGCCGCCAAATAAGCAGCTAAGGCCATAGCACGCCCGGTATTCATAGCAGGCAGTCCCAGCGGCCGCTTGCCGGATACCGGGTATTCTCATTCGCTGAACCAGCATTTGGGGAGCCCTTATCTTATTCTCAAGAAGAGGGTGTTAATGTGCGAAAACAGAAGATAACAGGCAAGTTGCTCATTACTGTTCTGGTGCTGATGTCCGTTCTGGCGCCTGGCGGGCGAATTCTGTCCGCCGGACCGCCAGCGGCACTGACTGCTGTGCAAGAAATGAAGTCACCTGCGGTGCCGCCGCTACCTGCCGCTGAATCTTCCTATGGCAGGACGGTCACAGAGGATACCTATCAACCGTTAACGCTGCTCTGGCAGGTAGGGGAGCAGGATAACAGCTCGGCAGAATTTACGGTATTTCAAGATGTGTACAGTGAGAATATCACCCTCCCCGCAAATCCCATGAGCTGGAATACCCTCTCCAAGGGCATGAAAGCAGACCACAACGGTACCATGAATCTCACCTTTAATTTAACCGAAGTCCCTCTCTACGGCGTGGAGTTCAGCTTCAAAGTTATAGATGCAAGCACCGCTATTCCGCAGCTGGCCGTATTCGCAAACGGCAGCTTCAGCGGGCTTATTCAGATTACTGGCCTGAATGATGGAGAGACCCCGCTTACGCGCACATGGAAGCAGACCTATAAGCTCTACATTCCCAAAGAACAGCTGAAGATAGGACAGAATGAGCTTAAGCTCACCGTTGACCGGGGTTTATACGCAGATCCGCAGTCTCCCGGTTATGATGGGGACAGGTATCTGTGGTTTGAGTGGGATTATTTCAGGCTGGATGCGCTGGAGGAGCAGGCCGCCGAGCCTATACACGGGCGGTATATTCATCTGGGAAGCACAATTGCCGCATCCACCTTCAGGTATGACGAGAATGCAATCCGCCATCTGGCGCCAATGACCAAGTGGCTGGGCATTGCCTACAGCGGCAACTGGATGCGCACCTCCTTCTGGTCCGATACCAGCGCAGGCTGGGACCCGCTGGGGCGAACTTATCTGGAGACGCTGCGCGACCTTAATCTGGAGCCGATGGTCAATATCATCGGCGGAAACTGGAAGAGCAATACCGAGCTGGCCGCCGGAACCATCAGTTCAGCGCTGCGGAGCTATTATGCCGGGTTCGTCAGCAAATTCGGTGATCTGTACCAGTATGCGGAAACGGGCAATGAGCCGGGATTATTCGGCTGGGCACAGAAGGCTGTGCTTGCGCTTCATGAGCTGATGGATGAGGAAAGGCAGACCAATAGCCAGCCGTACCTGAAGATTGTTGCCCCCGGCTGGGCGTACTGGCCGTATAACGGAACACCTGACGGCTGGGAGCGGGATGCCAGCCAGCGGGAGGCGATTGAGGCGCTGTCGGATGTGACCAACGGCCACAGCTATGGCGGCACCGGGGTTCAGCCATTGCCGGGCGGAAGCCTGTATGAGAATTTGCGTGTCTATAGCGAAGCGGATGAAGGCTTCGGCAAAGAAATGGCGATGAGTGAGACCGGCAGCAATGACAATCATTCCGACAATACGAAATATGGAACGTATGCTTACAGGTTCGCCTCAGCTTTTGACCGGGAGCTGCGGGGGGATATCGGCTATGTAGATCATATTATGCAGCACGCCGCCTTCTTCAATGACGGGACGGAGTTTGGGCTGTTCGATTCGGCGATCAACTGGAATACGCACCGCTACGAGGATACAGCTGCGGTGCCGGCCAATATCAACGAATCCGGGGAGACCCGGCTGAAGACGTTCCGCAGACTGGCCGCCGCTTATGCGACCCATGGAAGCCCGCTCAGCTACGAAGTTCTCAATGCGGCTGCATTAACCGGGCAAAAGGCATATTTCCGCGCAGTGGATACCTCGGCGCTGGGGGTTACAGCCATAGGCGCTTCGTCCGATAAAATTCTGCTGAACTTCGTCAACTTTGAGGAATCGCCGGTAACGATGCAGGTACGGGTTGCGATGCCGTCCAGCGGAACGTATACGGGGGAACGCTTCGGTGCAGGAGATAGCTATGCTGCGGCCTACTCCCGGGTTCAGCTGACAGCAACACCGTATATTACCCTTACGGTTTCGCTGGGTGCCGGGGAGACCGTCCAGTATATTCTGGATGAGCAGGAGAGTACTCTGCCATCCGCTCCGGCCAGTCCGGCAGCACTGGCCGTGAGTCATGAGCAAATCAGGCTGACCTGGAATGCCTCCACAGATAATGATGCGGTCGTCAGCTACAACGTGTACCGTGACGGCGGGACAGCTCCGGTAATTAATGTTCCTGGACGCCTTACCTTCTGGAGTGACTATACCGTAGCGCCCCAGACCACTTATAGCTATAATGTTCAGGCTGTGGACGATTCCGGCAATGTATCGCCGCTAAGCACGGCTGTATCCGCCACCACACCGGTAATGCCGGTTACGCCGCATGTCACGGGAGATCCGGCCAAATTCGAGGCGGAAGCTACCTCCTTTGCCCTGCCGCTGAAGACCAGCAATAACAGCAGCGCCTCGGGAGGGAAGGTAGTCGAGCAGACGCATGGCGGGGGTCTGGCTATTCAGGGCTTTTATTCCACGAACGGCGGCAGCTACACCTTAACTATTGCATACGCTTCCAATCAGGAATCGAAGAAGAATATCCTAGTTAACGGAGTGAAGCAGTCCACAGTTACGCTGCCCTCTACGGGAAGCTGGACTGCCAATATAACCGCACGGCAGTATGGGATTACGCTCCAGGCGGGCTATAACACAATCAGCTTCACCTCGGCAGGAAACGGGGCGAATATCGATTATTTCAGGCTGGAAGAGGGGCTGTATGTTCCGGTCTCCGCGTGGTACCCGGTTGCGCATAATCATGCTTACATCGACTATACCGGGTTCGAGACCGCGCCGAATGGGGTCTCCCATGTGACCTATGGACCGGATGCTTTGGCAGGGTTTAGCTTTAACGGCACCGGCGTCCGCTGGAGATCGGATATCAAAAGCGATATGGGCAGTGCTGACGTCTATGTCGACGGCGAATATATGGAGACGATAGTGATTCCGCAGGCCGGACTTGAGGGGGATCATAAAATCGTCTACGAGCTGACGGGCCTGGAGTACGGGCTGCACCGGATTGAAATTACAGGCACCCAGGGAAAAGTCATGGTGAGCGGACTGGAGTTCCAGAGCTATGAATCGGTATTGCCGGCTCCGGGGCCGGATCTGACCGTGACGGATATCGGCTGGAATATCGTGAACAGCGACGGCAGCCCTTCGGCGCACAGCACTCCGCAGCTGGGGGATTCGCTGATTTTCTGGGCCAAAGTGAAGAACATCGGCGTCCGCCCTACACCGCTGAATACATCAACCGGACTCGGACAGATCACCGGCGGCGCCTTTTCGGTAAATGGCGGGGTTGTATCCTGGTCGGACACGAACACCAGCGTGATCCAGCCGGGCGAAGAGATCACATTAACAGCAAACAGCAGCGCCCAGGGAACGCCCCGCTGGACAGTGCCGACCATTGGCAGCTTCACCATAAGCTTCTTTGTGAATGATATCTGGCGGTATGCCGAGATGAACAAGGAGAATAACAAATTAAGTGAGGCCCTACTCATCAGTCTGCCCTGACGGGCGGATTACAAAGGCTTGGGCTCACGAATGAAGACTTATGCTCCCCGTGTGCTTTGAAGTGTGAAGCGGCGGGGAGTTTCTATTTCTGGGAAATGACTATATTTCGTCTGCAGAGGATAGGCTTCTTTGGAATTGGAGCAGATTCGTCTGAAGGACGAATCTGTCCTGTGTCCGGGATCTCTCTGAATCCGCCTGAAGTGGGCGGTACGGGAAAATCAAAGGGATAAATCCCTCTGAATCCGCCGAAAGTGGGCGGTATGGGGAAATTAAAGGGATAAATCCCTCTGATGCCACCAAAAGTGGGCTGGACGGGGAAATTAAAGGGATAAATCCCTCTGAATCCGCCAAAAGTGGGCTGGACGGGGAAATTAAAGGGATAAATCCCTCTGAATCCGCCAAAAGTGGGCTGGACGGGGAAATTAAAGGGATAAATCCCTCTGATTCCGCCGAAAGCGGGCAGTAGGAGGAAATGAGGAGCATTAGTGCCCCTGAATGCGCCGAAAGTGGGCAGAGCAGATTCGTCTGAAGGACGAATCTGTCCTGTGTCCGGGATCTCTCTGAATCCGCCTGAAGTGGGCGGTACGGGAAAATCAAAGGGATAAATCCCTCTGAATCCGCCGAAAGTGGGCGGTATGGGGAAATTAAAGGGATAAATCCCTCTGATGCCACCAAAAGTGGGCTGGACGGGGAAATTAAAGGGATAAATCCCACTGATTCCGCCAAAAGTAGGCGGTATGAGGAAATTAAAGGGATAAATCCCTCTGATTCCGCCGAAAGCGGAGAGCATGGGGAAAACAAAGGGATAAATCCCTCTGAATCCGCCAAAAGTGGGCTGGACGGGGAAAT
>NZ_JUEI01000145.1:0-6656 GCF_000802655.2 Paenibacillus sp. IHB B 3415
CATGCTAAGCTCATGCCTACTAAAGCCTACGTTTATTTTCGTATAAAAATATGAATTTATGTGATCTTGTAGTCTTTGTGTAATGTACATATAGAACCTGGAAAATTAATCAAAATGATAAAGGAGGAATAGAGTTGAAGAAAAAAATCTTGGTTCCTATTATTGCGGGATTTACACTTTTACTCGGAGTTTCTGGATCTGCACTGGCCACAACGAGTTTGAATGACAGTTCTGTTTCCGGAGGATGGAGTGAAGAAGAAGGCTATTTTTCAACAAGCAGCTCAAGAGTTTCACCGGCTGCGGAAGTGGTTATGATCCATGACGGCTGGGTAGAAAAAAACCAGTGGGGTCATGAAAGGGCAGCATGCACTACTTGGTGGAAAGATACTTATCATTATTCCCGGGCAAGAATGGAGGGACCCTATTCACTTGATGTGACAGACAGCGGCAGGCAATGGGGATATGTCGATACTTCAGCGGTGTCCCCTTATGCAGATGCGGCTTGGCTGGCAAAAACTTATTATGGCAAAGACGGATAGGCAATAATAAAGTTTGATAATTTGAGAAAAGAGAGATTGCTCCGTTCTATTACGGCAATCTCTCTATTTCGTAAAGAAGGTAATGGGACATGGAAAAGTACCGGTTGCGCAATACAAATACTCTATTAATTGTTGTTTTTTATATTTTATTTAGCTTGATTGTTATTGTCTTCAATTACTATCAAGTCAAACAAACTGAATTGAACCTGTTATCAAGAAGCTTATATAACGAAAATAGTATATTTTTCACCTTAAAAGAAAAGGCAGCTGAAATTAACTGGAGTGAAATCGATACTTCCGAGGATTATACAATATTTTCTGAACTTGGATCTGTTGAAAATAACGGCAGTTGGAAAGAGATACTAGCCATTTATTTTAACAAAAGCACTTATTATCCGCCACTTGCCGACGGCAGATACTTTAACGATACTGATTTTTACACGAATCAGAATCTGGCGGTAATTGGCAAAAATATAGATAAAACTGAACTGCTGGAAGAGAAGGGGGAGTTGTATTATCCTTTTGCAGGAAGGAATTATAAGGTCATTGGGATCATGGGGGCCTCCTATTCGTCAAAGATAGATGATACAGTATTTGTAAATCTTGACTCAGTGATTTCAGATTATTCAATGGATTCAACCGTGTATGTGATGAATATTGCGCATAGTCCAATTACCTCTGAAGGGGAAATTCCCTTCCGTGAAAGGGATATGCCTGTGTACACGTTTGACCGGGGGGGCGGCGGTTCTGTCCGGGCAATGAATATGGGGGGGCAGCAATTAATGCTTTCTTTTCTCGCCTTCATTTTGTTGTTGAGTACGAGTACTATTTGTGCTGGATATTGGATGAACAGGAAGAGAAATGAGATCACGGTTCTTTGGCAATGCGGTATTCGGTTTCAGGTGATCGGAAGGCGGTTGCTGATTTCCTACATTTCTGTAGCGCTTGGTTGTTATCTCTTTGTTGCAGCATGCAGCGCGTTGTTCTTTAAGCAATTACTGTCTTTCAATTGGAATTCATTGTTCCTATTCGCACAAGGGTTAGTGATTGGGTTATTAGCTGTTCTACTATCTGCTGCAATTTCTGCGGGGGTATTCTACGTCCAAATGGTCAAACGGATAACGTTGAAAGGAAAAACTTATAGATGAGAATGATCTTAAGTGAAGTTAAGGAGAGCCTGTTTCGAAAAAAAACATTGTCAGCTCTGCTCCTCATACAGCTTCTCATATTTTATTGTGTGATTTCACTCCTCTTTGTGCAGTTTTCAACCATTCAAGAACAATCATCTGAGGTCAGTTCCTTGTCTGAGATGAATGACTATCAACTCTCGGATACTCTGCTCGAAGATGAGGCTCTGAAGGAATACACCAACCAGCCGGAATTTCTGGTGAATGCAAGCAATCTGTACCGGAACTTAAATGAACGCTTTGATGACCAATATATTTATTTATTCAATCAAGCTATAGCCGTATTGCCGGAGGCAGTTGAGTGGGATCCGAAATTTCTGTATGCATATGAAGAGGGCAGAGAAAGTAAACCTTTCACTATGTTCGGCAATGGTCCCTATTATGCTTCCAAAGCCGTTCAAATGAACTCACATGCCTTTGAGAAATATGCAGTGGAAGTCGAAAATGGGGTGCCATTTGAGAAGGAAGACTTCCACAACACAGATAGTCATACCATTCCGGTCTTGCTTGGTGCAGAATACAAGCCAAAGTACAAAATTGGTGATGTAATCAAGGCGAATTATCTGATGAAGGATTTTGAATTAATTGTAAAAGGATTTCTTCGCTCGAATACAATGGTATTTAATTCGCAATTTCCGGAAATGTTTTTGGACCGTTATATTGTAATGCCGGCACAAACTTTTCAAGCTCCCTCCAGTTCAGAGGATTTTTCATTTCTAAAGAAACATTATATGCAGATTGTCAATGGTCATATTTTTAGTATGGATGATGAATATACAATCGTAAATAAGCTTGAAGAAGTGAAGTATATATCTGATTTCCATGCAACGGAAATACTCGGAGCTCAGAAGCTTCCGTTGAAATACCTGTTTGCTACATTTCAGATAAGCAGCAAGTGGTTGTCAGTAGTAGCCAGTGCAATTTATGTTATTTGCGCTATAAGCATCTCGATATTGATAATAGAGAAAATGCAGCAGCAACTAAAAAATATGATGATTCACTTGATTTCTGGGGCAACAATGAATCAATTGCTCACTTACTATTTAACTGAACTCGTACTTGTTGTTTTTTTACCGGGTATTTTAGTTGTGCTGGCTTATAAGTTCTTAATAGGCCACTCGTTATTGTTATTTATTTTAGTAATAGCTGGTATAATGCTAAGCCTGATGCTTTTATCAGCCCTTACGATTATATGGTGGTTTAAACATATTGATTTCAATAAATATTTAAAACGGATGGAGTGAAGAAAGTGCTTAAAGTTTCTCATCTGCAGAAATCCTTTTTACTGGGGTCCCGAAAAAATGTTGTGCTTAAAGACGTGAATTTGGAAATCCATGCCGGCGAGATGGTAGCTATCATGGGCAGAAGCGGATCCGGCAAAAGCACACTGTTGAATATATTGGCGGGGCTAGATCAAGCAGATAGTGGAAGTTATCATTTTGACAATGCGGATGTACTGGCAATGAATGCTGCCCAGGCTGCGGATTTTAGAAAACGTAATATCGGCTATATTATTCAAAACTCAGTCCTTATCAGTAGTAAGAATGTCTTTAATAACATTGCTTTGCCATTACAGTACAGCAAACACTCTAAAGCTCAAATTAAGGAAAAGGTTTCATTTGTGCTTGCCGCCCTTCATATTAGCGAGGTGGGATTCAGTTCGGTAGAAGTATTGTCCGGAGGAGAAGCACAACGGGTTGCCATAGCAAGATCAGTTATTCAAGAACCTAAAGTAATCATTGCCGACGAACCCACAGGATCTTTGGATGAAGAAACCGAAGATGACATTCTAAGGCTGTTTAAAATGTTAAACGAGCAAGGGAAAACAATAATTATAGTAACGCATAATCAGAAAGTTGCTGACAGCTGCGACCGGATATTCTATATGAATAATGGGAACTGCATCTAATTACTTAATCGGGCTGTACAAGTTAATCTGGCAATACTAAAAGACAAGGCGTAAGCATTTGCTTAGTGTTGTCTTTTCAATTTGTCTAAAACGTGGCGGAATATTGAGAAATAGAGTTGTACGATTCGATTGAAACGTAATTCCGGAATTGACGTACTATGGGTTACATGCAGTTGTAATTTCGGAAGATAGGAGGGTTCACTATTTGAGAAAACTTCAAAAAATCGCCGCTTTGGCTATTGCTGCCGTCTTGCTGCTGCTCTTGATACCGTTGTCCACCAAAGCACAGGCAGAGACATCCCCTTCTTCGTCAGCTACCGCCGGCAAACACGGTCCTGTGTTTATCATTCCGGTGGATCAGGAGATTGAGCGCGGATTGCAGAGCTTTCTGGAACGCGGGTTTCAGGAGGCTGCCAATTACGGCGCGGTTCTGATTGTGCTGGAGATTGACACTCCGGGCGGCCGGGTGGATTCAGCTGAACAAATCGGCAATATGGTCAGGGACAGTAAAATTCCTACCGCGGCCTACATCAAAGGTGACGCCGCTTCCGCCGGCAGTTACATAGCGCTTAATGCTGGCGCCATTATCATGAAGCCGGGCAGTATGATCGGTGCCGCTTCACTGGTAGACAGGAATGGCAATAGCGTGGATGACGCAAAAATGGTATCCTACTGGAAATCCAAGATGGTAGGAGCCGCATCGCTGAACGGGCGTGATCCGGAAGTGGCTGCAGGGATGATGGATATCAACCTGGTGGTGAATAAGCCCGAACTTGGCGTGGCCAAGGAGCAGGGAGAGATCATCGCTCTGAGCAGTGAGGAAGCGCTCCAGGCAGGTTATGCCGACCGTATTGCGGGTACGGCCAATGAGGCCATTTCTTGGCTGGGTTATTCTACAGATGACATTTTTCGCGTTGAGCATACCGGTGCGGAGAAAATGTCGCATTTTCTGACGAATCCGGTTATTATGACGATTCTGCTCTTCGTCGGCATCGCCGGGGTGTTCATTGAGCTGCTGGTGCCCGGCTTTGGGGTGCCCGGAATTATCGGGACGCTGGCATTTGCTCTCTATTTCTTCGGGAACTATGTGGCTGGCTTCGCCGGGGCAGAGACCTTGCTGCTGTTCATTCTGGGACTCGTAATGCTGGTGCTCGAGCTGTTTGTGCCAAGCTTTGGTATTCTGGGGCTGCTTGGCTCCGTCAGCCTTGTGGCGGGTGTTGTAAGAGCTGCTTACAGCTTTACGCATGCGATGTTCAGTCTGGGCATTGCTTTTTCGGCAGCGGCAGTGGTGATTGTGATTGTGGCTGTGGTCTTCAAGGAGCGGGGGATCTGGAACAGGTTCATTCTTCAGGATAGCCTCACCAAAGAGCAGGGGTTTGTGCCTGTGACGGAGAAGCTGAGTTTGATCGGAGCTTCTGGAATCAGCGTAACTCCGCTGCGCCCGGCCGGAACTGCCACCATTGGCGGCGAGCGGATTGATGTGGTGACAGAGGGCGGATTCATCGACGCGCAAACCGCTATTTCGGTGGTAAAGGTCGAAGGCGGCCGGGTGGTCGTGAAGGAATCCGTGAAATAGCTGTACCTCTGTTATGAGCTGGCAGCAACGTGTAATACTGTATGGAAATAAGGTTAATCCCAAAAAATAACGGAGGTTGTAAAGCGTATGATGGAAGCATCTATGATTACTTTTTTGCTGATCGCGGTTGTCGTGATCATTGTACTAAGCGTCTTCTTCAGCTTCTTCCCGGTCATGCTGTGGGTGTCGGCCTGGGCATCGGGCGTTCGAATCAGCATTATTACGCTGGTAGCGATGCGGCTGCGCCGGGTAACGCCAAGCCGGATTGTCAATCCGCTGATTAAGGCGACCAAGGCAGGGCTGGGTCTGAATATCAACCAGCTGGAGAGCCACTACCTTGCCGGAGGGAATGTAGACCGGGTAGTTAATGCGCTGATTGCGGCACAGAGAGCGGATATTCCGCTGGAATTCACCCGTGCTGCAGCTATCGATCTGGCCGGACGCGATGTGCTGCTGGCGGTTCAGATGAGCGTTAACCCGCGGGTCATTGAAACTCCGATTGTTGCGGCTGTGGCCAAGAACGGGATTGAGGTAAAGGTCAAAGCGCGGGTAACCGTCCGGGCCAATATCGACCGTCTCGTCGGCGGCGCCGGTGAAGAAACGATTATTGCCCGTGTCGGCGAGGGGATCGTAACTACAGTGGGCTCCAGTGATTCGCACAAGGATGTGCTGGAGAATCCCGATTCCATCTCGCGGACGGTATTGTCCAAGGGTCTGGACTCTGGTACGGCTTTTGAGATTCTGTCTATAGATATTGCGGATATTGATGTTGGGAAGAATATTGGCGCGTACCTCCAAACCGAGCAGGCGGAGGCGGATAAGCGCATCGCCCAGGCCAAAGCGGAGGAACGCAGAGCCATGGCTGTCGCCCACGAGCAGGAGATGAAGGCCCGGGTGGTGGAGATGAAGGCGCTGGTGGTTGAAGCCGAATCCCAGGTACCGCTTGCGATGGCCGAAGCGCTGCGCTCCGGCAAGCTTGGTGTAATGGACTACATGAATCTCAAAAATATTGAGGCCGACACGCAGATGCGCGGCTCCCTCGGTAAATTAAACGACGGGGACGACAGCAGCCGTCCGCCCCACAAATAAAGGGATGTGATTTCCCATGAGCAGCATACTCTACATCGTGGTCATTGCGGTGATCGCGATCATCAGTAACTGGAACAAAAATAAAGGCAAGTCCGCCCCGCGCGGCGGCATGCCTACCTTTGGCGGCGGCGGGGGCGAAGGCAATCCGTTACGACGCCCCCGTGCTCCCGCCCGGACAGCGGATAGCGGACGCCCTGAACGGCCGGGCAGCGGATTTCCGGAGCCCGGCGGGCGCCGGGGGGATTCGGGCCGGCCTGATCCTGCGCCGGAAGAGCGGGGGTACGATGCTTCGCCGGCGTGGCCGGAGCGGCCAGAGCTGCCTTCGCCTGACTATGAGACAGGCGAAGGGATGTCCA
>NZ_JUEI01000146.1:0-6744 GCF_000802655.2 Paenibacillus sp. IHB B 3415
AAAGCTGCAATTTCTAATGGTTGTGATGCAATATACTTAGGAATGCAAAAATTTGGTGCACGTGCATATTGCGGGAGCGAATCCAACAGTGGCAGCGGTCAGATTATGGCGTACATAAATGCCCGGACGGCAGACTCTGCGATTGGGGTATTCCGCGTACAAAGTTTTGCATGTTGGTTAATCATGAAAATGATTTTCGTATTGCTGACCAGTATATCGCTGTCTTCCTTGCTAATCGTTCAGCTTAACATAAAAGAACAAGAAAGAGCCAGAGCCGCCCAGTACTGGGCGGCTCTAAAACTTGCCGCTTCAACCATCGCAGTGAACGTGGCAGAAGTAAGGAAAAGTCTTTTTGAGAGGCACTCTTTTCATATCCTCAAGTTGCATCACCTCTAACTCCTGCCCCTCCCCGTTAACGATATAATTCAGCTCGCCAACAAATACCACAATCTCCAGCCCAGGATTAAAATCCTTATGTATCAGCAGCAAAAGATCAATTAACGATATCTCTGAATCCAGTTCTACCTTGTGTCCCTGGAAGAGGTAGCCGAGGCCGCGCGGATGCTGTATCGTAAAAGAAGGATTTTGGAGAGATTGGCGCAGGGCGGGAAGAGTGCAGAGTGAATAGCGAAAGAGTTAAGGTATGAAGGAATAGTGAGGCCTTCAATTTCGTTCTATAGATGTTACGGTGAACCGTATCATAAATAGGGGCAAGATTCTGTTGCACAG
Source organism: Paenibacillus sp. IHB B 3415 (assembly GCF_000802655.2). Classification (NCBI taxonomy): domain Bacteria; kingdom Bacillati; phylum Bacillota; class Bacilli; order Caryophanales; family Paenibacillaceae; genus Paenibacillus; species Paenibacillus sp. IHB B 3415. The sequence goes on from NZ_JUEI01000146.1 coordinate 730, forward strand.
CATACCGTTTCGAGGGGGCAGCAATGAATAAAACAGACCGTTTATTAGCCATCGTGCTGGAGTTGCAAGGCAGGAAAGTGGTACGTGCCGAAGATTTGGCGGCCCTGTTTGAAACCAGTGTCCGGACCATTTACCGGGATATTCAGGCGATCAGCGAAGCAGGTGTACCGATTATAGGCACTACAGGTACAGGGTATTCCTTAATGGAGGGATATTTTCTGCCGCCGATCAGCTTCACTATAGAGGAAGCCGTGACCTTACTCATAGGGACGGATTTTATCGAGCTTCGATTTGATGATGATTATCGTGACAGAGCTAAGGCTGCTCGGAGGAAGATCGAGGCCACTTTATCAGACGGTGTCCGCAATGAGAGCTCCCGTATACGCAAGGCGCTGCGATTGCTTGCTCCGGGCAGACAGGCAGCTCTGTCAAATGAAAGGGATAATCTTGATAAGATTCGCCGGGCAATATTAGATGGGCGAAAGATCAGATTTCATTATTCGAAGAAAAATACCGATTCTACGGGGAACCACCATAGCGATCGCACCGTAGCTCCCTATGGCCTCGTACTCGTTGAAGGATCATGGATGCTCGTGGCTTATTGCGACTTACGCCATGACATTCGCCATTTCCGATTGGCCCGAATGACAGAACTTGTAGAACTGGAAGAGCGATTCGAGCTTCCTGTACATTTTGACTTAAGAGAGTATACCCCTCCGGATGATCGCCACTTGCGCGTTCATCTTCGATTTAATCATGACCTCGCAGATAAGGTGAAGGAATCCAACTATCATTACATTGAAGAAATGAAAGAGCATCAAGCTGGATTAGATGTGGTTTTACGCGTACGCCAACTGGAGGAATTACTGCAATGGGTGCTCGGCTGGGGAGCGGGTGTAATCGTATTGGAGCCTGAATCATTCCGGAATAAGATTCGTGAGGAAGCCCGAAAAATTTTAGAACGCTACTGACATAACGCTGTCAGTAGCGTTGTTTTATTATCGGGTATGTAAACATAAAGGAGTATAGAAAGGATGGTATTTTGTGAATTTTGCTTCTGTACGCATCATTACCGACGATGTGAATCGTCTCGTCGAGTTCTATGAAAAAGTCCTGGGTGTTTCGGCGGTGCACCCCGCGCCTGTTTTTGCCGAACTCGTTATGCCGGCATGTACCCTGGCAATCGGCCACTCCCAAACGGCGCAGCTATTCGGCGCTGGTTCCGTAGTGGCAGCGAGCAATCACACTGTCATCATCGAGTTCCGCGTCGACGATGTCGAAGCCGAATTCGCACGCTTGAAGCCAATTGTCTATGATTGGGTAAAAGAACCGACCACGATGCCGTGGGGGAACCGTTCTATGCTGTTTCGTGATCCCGACGGCAACCTGGTAAACCTCTTCGAACCGGTGACCGAGGAAGCGATTAAACGGTTTAGTGGCAGGCATTGATTAACTGATCTTCATGAGGGTCATGTCGAGTAACTGGCACAGGGTGTCTGATTTTCTACATCAGACACCCTGCAGTGTTCACGCAGGATTACGCCGCTATTATCTAGTATTTACTATGTCTTCTTTCGTAAGTTCTTGGTATAGGGTAAGTTTCTCTTCGGCGAGAGAAATCATGTAATCAATTTCTTGCCGCCTGGATTCCAGTCCCATCAGATGCTTCTCAAGGATTTCAATCCGCTTTTTTAAGGTAGGATTATAATTAGAAGGATTCTCCCCTTGTTGAATTTTATCCATTACACAGCCCTCACGAGTAAATTCCGTAATCTCCTCAAGCGATAAGCCCAATTTTTTTAGTTTATTTAGACATTGAATGTAGGAAACCTCGCTTTCTTTGTAGACACGTGCCCCTCCATTACTACGCTTGGGTTCATGTAGTACCCCGATTTTTTCATAATAACGAATCGTATAAGGAGTTAATCCCGTTTTTTCTGACACTTGACTTATCGTAAGCATCCGATTTCTGCCCCTCCTTTTTAATGCTGGTATTGAAAAATATTATACAGCTTTCAGTTAACTCAAAGCCAATGTTTATAATTGCCCCTAACTTCCACCTGAAAAACCTCTTGACTTCCAGTTGACTCTAACTTGTAAGTTAACTTTACTAATTGAAATACAGGAACAAACACTAAAGGGGTGTAACAATGAACAACGAATATTTCACGATTCAACAAGCATCGGAAGGTATCTGGGGTGCTATTTCGGTTCCAGGCAGCGGTTCTCTGGGGAATGCAGCAATTATTGATCTTGGGGATTTAACCGTTGTAGTGGATACAACCAACCTGCCGCATTCTGGTGCTTTGTTACGTCATACTGCTGAACAACTAACAAACAAACCGGTTAAATATGTAGTGAATACACATTTTCATGGAGATCATGTCAACGGCAATCAGGAATTTATGAAAAGCGAATTTATATCTACCGTTTGGACAAGAGATTTGCTTTCTGATATGGGTGAAGTGAATGTTGATTTCATGCAGCAAAACATTCAAAAGTTAATAACTAGCCTAAATCATGTACGTTCAAAGCAAAGAGATCCCCACATGCTAACTGAAATCGACTATGATCTTTCCGTACAGCGAGCCCTTTATGATGCCATCCCTTCCCTTTGCAGGGTGATACCCACGATAACTTTTGACGATAAACTCGTTATTCAAGGAACAAAGCGAACAATCGAAGTTTTATCTTACGGAGGCGGTCATTCTTTAAGTGATGCTGTTGTGTACGTTCCAGAAGAGCAAACTTTGATCGCTGGTGATTTAATATCGACTAAGACAATTCCGGTCATACCCTACGGTAATCCATACGCTTGGATACGCATCCTTAAACGCATTCAAAAAGACCTCAAGATCAATACTGTCGTTCCGGGACATGGAGAGGTATCTAATTCAGATCGAATCACGGATGTCATACGCTTTTTGGAGAAAACGATCACTTATGTTTCTGGGGCTGTAAAAAGCGGGAAATCAGAGTCTTACTGGCTGGAACAAGGGGTATTAACAGGCTACGAGGATTGGCATCTGCCCCAGTATTTCAGATGGAACTTTCGCTGGCTCTTTAACAGTATGCTTGTTCAAAACAACAGATGAGTCAACATGAAATAGAGATCTTGAAAAAAACGAAGGAATGGAAGTTGCTGATGTTGGTCTACCACCACTTCTTATTCAGTAGGCTAGGCATGTCTATGGCTGTTGAATCATTTGGAATAATCTTGACAACGCACTGGAGAAAATGGAATTCCGGCGATGTACAAACCATACGTGCAAGTCCCGGTACCCTTCAGGAAGACGATGGGAAGATATTTGACCCGCCTCTTCCGCCTTGGTAATTGACGATTGTGGCAGCATAGACACGCCGAATCCAGCGGCTACCCCACTTAGAATTACTTCTAACGTTCCAAACTCCATAATCTGATAAGAGCTCATCCCGCTTTCTCCTAGGAATTTCTCAGCTTTTGCGCGATGTGTACATCCAACGTCGAAGAACAACATCGGCTTCGTAAGCAATTCGCGCATGTCACTCTTACCCGGTTCCGAGATCAGCACCAACTCCTCGTTGAAAGCCACAACATGTTCTATATCAAGCTGGTCAATGGGTCCATAGACAAAGGCTCCATCTAGTTCGTAATCAAGCACCTTTTGTAAGAGACCATGCGTTTCGCCAGTGATGAGCGATAGTTTGACATCGGGATATCGTAAGTGATACTTGGTCAGAAGAGGAGTCAGATGAATAACTGCTGTCGTTTCAATGGAACCTAAGCGGAGAAGGCCCGCAGGCTGCTCCGAGTATTGTGTGGATTTCACAGCCTCGTCCATCAGAGTCAGTATTTTATCCGTATACTCCAGCAAGTTCTCACCTGCTGGCGTTAACGTCATCCCCCGATTGGATCGACGAAAAAGAGGGAGCTTCAACTCAGCCTCAAGGTACTGAATCCGGTTCGTCACATTGGACTGCACATAGTTCAAGACTTGCGCGGCCTTCGTTATGGTGCCCTCGCGAGCAACAGCTTGAAATATTTTCAAATCTCCACTTTCCATTTCCATGTCACCTGCCTGGTATGATTCTTTATGATAGTCGCCTTCAGTTTTGATCATTTTACTGGATTATATCCTTTATGTACAATTCAATATAGATTCATTAATAACGACTTAAGGGAGTAATCAAGATGAAAGCAATTGTACATGCTGGACAAAGTGGCCTGAAGGGCTTGAAATATAAAGATATTAGGGACCAAAAGCCGGGGGTTGGCGAAGTAAAAGTAAGGATAGAGGCTGCAGGGCTGAACCATAGGGACTTGTTCATCATGGCAGATCGAACAGAACAGGATGTCCCTCTGGTTATTGGTTCTGATGGCGCGGGCAGGATAGAAGCAGTAGGTGAAGGTGTATTCAGCCATCCATTAGGTGCCGATGTCATCATTAATCCATGTATCGGATGGGAATCCGCCGATAATGTTCCGTATGTTCCAGCCATTGTAGGAGGTCCTTCAGATGGTACATTCGCCGAGTCTATCATCATTCCTGCGCAAAATGTCATCAGCAAGCCAGCTTACCTGTCTTGGGAAGAAGCGGGTGTGCTACCCCTGTCCGCCTTGACGGCCTATCGAGCTCTGTTCACGAGAGGCCGCTTACAGCAAGGTGAACACGTCCTTATTCCTGGCATTGGTGGTGGTGTTGCGACTTATGCCATGAAGATGGCTTCAGCGGTGGGTGCGCGTGTTAGTGTCACATCACGTAGTGAAACGAAAAGACAAGCTGCACTCATTAATGGGGCTGACCATGCATTTGACAGTCATAGCGATTGGAGGGAAGGTATGGATGGAGACACCGTCGATCTCATCCTCGACAGCATCGGACCTGCGACGTTCCCACATTACTTTGACATTATTAAACCGGGTGGCCGTATTGTCACGTTTGGGGCAAGCTCGGGAGATCGAATGGAGATCCCGATGCGGTCCATATTTTTTCCCCAAATTAGTATCATTGGTACCTCTATGGGAAGTAGTGAAGAATTTGCTGATATGCTTCAATTTATGGAACGCCACTTGCTTCGTCCTATCATTGATCGAGTATATCCTTTACAAGATACAGTTCAGGCATTTCACAGAATGCAGAAGGGGGAGCAGTTCGGTAATATTGGAATAAGAATAGATTGAACAGACAACAGGGCAAATGAGGTCGTAAGAAGCGGTTCAGGCTAAATGGACGCCAATATCTATGAAGCCTCTTTAATTCCCTTGATAACAATAAGAGCGGAACATAAGCTAACAGCTTCATGCCCCGCTCTTATTTTTGTTCACTCGTTCTCTTTCACTTTCTCATACTCTATCTCAATCAGCTTGAAAAAATCAGACGGTTTGATTTTCAGTCCCTTGCAGAGATCAAATATTTTCGTGACGGAAGGCTCATTTCTGCCAACCTCAATCATGGAAATGTAGGATCGGTCGACATTGCATTCATGCGCCAGATCTTCTTGGCTTAGACCTTGTTTGATACGTATAGCTTTAACGGTTTTTCCGATTATCTGCTTAATGATGTTGGACGGATCGCTCAAGGAAAATAACCCCTTTTAAGTCCATTATCAATCTGATATAATGGTCGTGACAGATAAAATATTCAACAAAAAGTAAAATATATACATATTTTGAGCCTGTTCTGCACTTCCCTGTAGTTTCTCTATGATTCAAAGTTGCTCAGCCCAAGATGGATAAGCAAATATTGAAGCTCGTAGGAACCCGGATTCGTGCTCTTCGGAAAGAGCGGGGCTTATCACAGGAAGCGCTTGGGGAGAAAGGCGGATTTCATTTTTCATACATAGGGCAGATTGAGCGTGGTGAGAAGAACGTTTCTTTATTGAATTTACATAAGATAGCGGAATCGCTTGAAGTTAATTTAGTTCAGTAGCGAAAAATGTACTTAAAGAATTATTATGAGATACGTCCCTCAGAGCAAATGAGGTCATTTAAAACAAGCGCACAAGCCATTGGCTTGTGCGTTTTTCTGCCGCTTT
>NZ_JUEI01000147.1:0-6445 GCF_000802655.2 Paenibacillus sp. IHB B 3415
TCTTGCTATTCAGCCAACTGAATTATGAAATTGACTCTTCTGTACAACTAAAAATAACGGTAAGTCCCCTTTTGCGGAATATGGGGGATTATAACTGTATCAAATGCAATTAAAACCTTCGCAGCGCCATAAACGCTCGCTTTAGTTGCACAAAATACAGTTAGAGCTTAGGCGCGGGTCCCGTCACAGCCACCAGCCTGCGGCTCTAGCAAGGAGCACGGGGTGCTAATCCGAAAGATTAACAGTTCAAGCTGTACATGACATTATTTTTGCGCACAATGCTCCGTCCGTTACACCTCCAAATAAGCACCATGCGCCACGAGTGTCTGCTGCAGTTCCTTATAGTCCACCTGCTGCACGGGGACTCCTTCTTTCACGGCCAATGCCGCCGCAGTACCGCCCGCCTGACCAATTGCCCCTACCGTTGGCGTAGTACGTACAGCCGCCTGGGCTTCAAAAGTAGCTGAGAGACATCTGCCGACCACAATCAGGTTGTCGATTTCCTTCGTGATCAGGCAGCGGTAAGGGATGCCGTACATCGCCCCCCATTCCAGATGATCCGTTGCGGTTCCCTCGCCGTCCGGGCTGTGAATATCAATCGGATAACCGGAGTGGGCGATCACATCCTCAAAGGGCTTCACCGACAGAATATCCTGCGCGGTCAGCGTGTACAAACCCTTGATCTGGCGGGAGCCGCGGACACCGATGGACGGACCTGTGGAGACTACCACGGACTCTTCAAAGCCGGGAATATACTTTTTCAGAAAAATCTCCAGCTCCCTACACTGCCTGCGCCCTTCAATCTCCGCCTCGCTGAGGCTCCACGGATCTGTGCTGTCCTTGCCCAGAATACGTGTCGTGTTCATAATAATCTCGCCGGGATTACTCGTCTCGAAGAACAGCACATCTTCTCTCGGAATACTGATCTCGCCGCGCGACTTGGCTTCCCGGAACTGCTTGTCGAAGCCGGCGACAGATAATCTGGCCGCAGAGTCCATCACGGTAATATCAAGGTTCATGCGCGGGAAGTCCTCGCGGTGCTCCCGGATGTACGCCTTGATCTTCTCCGTGTCCACCCCCCTCATCTTCATCTTCAGGGTCATCGGCTGCGACTGCTCATCAGATTCACGACCTTTGGTGAACGGCACTCCGGACCAGGCAGCCAAGTCCCCGTCTCCGGTAGCATCAATGAACACATCCGCCGTAATCCGGCTAAGCCCTGCCTTGTTGCACAAGGTAAGCGACTCAATGCGTCTGCCCGATACTTCAGCCCCTGCCAGCATCGTATGATACAGCACCTCGCCTCCGCTCTCCTGCAGCATCAGATCCAGCTCGTATTTCATCGCTTCGGCATCGAACGGTGTCACCGAATAGGTGTAGTTCGTCGCGTCCGGGATATGCCCCGGTGATTTGCCGAGCGCCTGAAGCCGCTGGATCAGCTCATCAGTGATCCCCTGGATAGCCTGCTTATGCCCGGCATGAAAAGTCATCATCGGCCCGACACCCGCAGCGGTTAGAGTTCCGCCGAGGAAACCCCCTGCCTCTATGATCAGTGTTGCGGCGCCTGCTCTTGCTGCCGCGATGGCCGCGATCGAGCCGGAAACCCCGCCGCCTGCTACAACAACTTCATATTTCCGCATCATTGCTCCTCCTTTTCCTCTTTTAAGTTAACGGTTACATTACAGCTGTTCCCTGTACTGCGTGGGAGTGCTGCCGGTATAGTCCTTGAATACCGCCATGAAATGCTTGGAGCTTAGATAGCCTGATAATTTGGCTACCTCATAGATTTTGAGATTCGTTTCCTTCAGCAGCTGCTTGGCCCGGTTCATCCGGCACTGCGAGACATAATCCGTAAAGTTCTGCCCTGTTTCTGATTTGAACAGTACCGACAGGTACTGGTGATTCAGATGCACCTGCTCCGCCATATATTGCAGTGAAATTTCCTGATCCAGCCGCTGCGCGACCAGCTCTTTCACTTTACGGATCAATTGCCTGCCCTTCAGGTCTGCTCCGCCCTCTTCCGGCTGGTCCGCAAGGCCGCTCCGGGTTCCGTGCTTACGCCTGAAATCCCCCAGTGCCTGGGCCAGCTCCGTGCGGTCAACCGGCTTCAGCAGATAATCGCTTATACCGTATTTGATCGCCTGCTTCGCGTATTCAAAGTCGGCATACCCGCTTAGAATAAGAATGTACAGGTCAGGGTACTGGTCACGGACCCGCCTGATCATCTCCAGACCGTTCATTTCATTCATCCGTATATCCGTAATCAGAACATCGGGCTTCACACTCTTGAGCGCCTCCAGCGCAAGTCTTCCGTTCTCTGCTTCACCCACCACCTGAAAGCCGCCGATAACCTCCTCAATCAAATGCTTGAGGCCCGAACGGATCAGAGCTTCGTCTTCAACCAGAAACAGCTTGTGCAAGCCTATCCCTCCTCATCCACAATGTCCGGGCCGATGCGCCCGCCTTCGCCGGGCTCAAGAGATTCACTTCTGGTGAAACGCTTACACTATCAGTATAAATTTTGCACCCCTCCAAAGAAACGGTCCACATTCGAGAAAAGGTATGAAATTTCGAGATTTATCCGTACCTATCCCCGCTGATGCCAAAACGGATGTCCTTAACGCCGGTGATCCGGCAGAAAAGACATCCGCGTGTACTTGCTTTTGCATAAAACTATTCGGAGACTACTTCCTTACAGGTCTTGCGCTGTGCTGTTGTCGTACAGCCCGATTAATTCATCGAAGGAAGAAATAATAACGTCGGAGCCCTTCAGCTCATCCTGCCGTCCGAATCCGGCGTACGCACAGCCAATTACCGTCTGCCCGTTGCCCTTGCCCGCCTCCACGTCAGAGGAACGGTCGCCCACCATCCAGGCACTGCTGATATTGTGGTTGTCCAGCAGGAGTCCAAGCAGCTCCGTCTTGGTTGCCGTTCCTTGTCCGCCTGCACTGTATAAGCCCTCGAACAGCTCCTTCAACTCATGTACCACTACGATGCTGTGAATATAGTCCTCCAGCCCGTTGCTGGCAACGAACAATTTCACTCCGCGCGCATGAAGCGCACGCAGCGTTTCCACTACCTTAGGATACAGAAGGGTCCCTCCGGCTTCCAGTCCTTCGATCTCCAGCTGCAGCAGCAGCTCATCCGCCCGGCGGTGCACCGCCGCGTCCGCTTCCGGCATTACATTCTTCCAGATTTGCGCCAGCAGCATGCCAAGGCTGCCCAGAATGCGCTCCTCCGGCGGAGTCGGCCCGGAATACAGCCCTTCTTCGCGCAGGATATCAAACATTTTATGATAGGCCGGCAATAACAGGCTTTCCGTCTGGAACAGCGTACCATCCATATCAAATACTATGGCTTCCGGTTTGTTCAATTTCGGCAGCTGTCTGTGCCCTGCCTGTGTCTGTTCTTCATAACTCATAAGGTGACCCATCCCTTCCAAATTGTTCTGCCTCTGACTCTCTAGTTCATCTGGAGCTTCCATAACACGCTTTAATGATATAGGAAAGCAGCACGTATTGTCTACGAACCTAAGAATATGTATTGATTTTATTATTTCGTAATGATATATTACATTTTGTTATATGACATATTGATATAAGGAGTGTTTACACAATGAAAATAATCTTTCAATTTCTCAAACAACCCGTAACCATCGTGGGGATTATTACTGCGCTGCTGTTTCAGGTCTTTTTCAGCCTCATCTGGATCACCGGCTATGATCATGTCACCGACCGGGTAGATCAGCTGCCGATTGCCATCGTCAACGGAGACGGCAGTGCTGCCCAGTCCATCGCCGACAATATATCGGCGTCCCTTAACTTCGAGCAGGTGAAGGGCCTCTCTCTGGCAGAGGCGCAGGAGCGGCTCGGACATCGTTCCCTCCGGATGATTATTGAGCTTCCCCGGGGCTTCACCGCTTCACTAAGCGAGCCTTCGTCCGGGGCCAAGATCCGCTATTATCTGAACGAATCCAATCCGCAAATGGTCTCTAATGTCATGCAGGGCGTAGCGGCAAAAGTCACTGCTGCCTTGGATGCAAAGAGCAGTGCTGCGGGACTTGGCGGCGTGCTCACAGCTATGAAGCTGCCGGAGGCAGAAGCCGCAATGATTCGAAGCAGCGCAGCAAGCCGGATCAGCTCCGATATCCAGATTGTGAATCCGGCTACCAACTTCGCTGAAACTATGGTTCCGCTAATGGTCGTTACGGCTTCCTTCACCGGAGGCATGCTGCTGGCCATGAACCTGAGCAAGGCCTCCGCCAGTCTGGCCGCTGCTGCCGGCAAATGGCAGCGGCTTAGCGCCCGGTATGTGCTGATGGCCGGCACTGCACTTGCCGGCTCACTCATCAGCGCATCACTGCTGCATGTTCTCGGCATCCACTCTTCGCAAGGCTTCCTCAGCCTGTGGATGTTCGAATTTGTCGTCATCCTCTCCTGCATGACGGTCGCCAATCTCAGTCTTGTGCTGCTCGGCGATGCCGGAGCGTGGCTGAACATTGCGCTGCTGTCCATGCAGATGCTGAGCTCCGGGGCTACGATTCCCCGGGACGTATTGTCCCCCTTTTACCAGTCGGTCGGTCAATTCTTCCCTGCTTACTATGCTGTGGACGGCATGCTGGATCTCGTCATAGGCGGTGAGGGCATCCTGCACGACGTGAAGGCGCTGCTCTATATCGCTGCTGTTGCTACCGCTGCCAGTGTGCTGCTTACCCTGCTCCGCCGGGAGAAACGCGCAATCCAGACCGGAGCGGCAGCCAATGCCTGAGTACTTGCGAAGCATCTCTGGCCCGGACACCTTCCGCCAGTTCAAATTGAGTCCGGCAGCACAGATGTGATATGGTAGGAAGGAGAGAGAGGAGCGGCAGATGTTCATGAACATTCAAGATGTAATACTCGGGATTCTGAGTGAGAAGCCCCATTCGGGCTATGATATCAAGCGGCATTTCGAGGAGTATTTCTCCTTCTTCTTCGATGCCAGCTTCGGCACGATTTACCCCACCTTAAGCAAGATGGAGAAGCTGGGTCTGATCTCCAGGGAAGCGGTACGCCAGGAGGGCAAACCGGATAAGAACTTGTTTACAATTACCCCCGACGGTGAACAGCACTTCCAGAAGTATTTGCGTCAGCCTGCGGAGAAGGAGGTGCTCCGTTCCGACTTCCTGATGCATCTGTATTTCGGGGACATGGCGGATGAAGAGACGATGCACACCCTGCTCCGCGAAGCCCTCCGGGCCAAACAGGAGATGTACGAGGATCTGGAGCATAAGCTGCAGGAGCTGGACAAGATCGGCAAGCTGACGCCCTCCCAGAAGCTCTGTATTGAGCTGGGGCTGGTGCAATACGATGCTTTTATCCGAAGAGTGCAGAGTGCGCTGGAGAGCTGAACTATCAGCATAGCCGCGCATAGATCCGCAAACAACACAAGACGGCAGTCCTCCCTAAGCCTAAGCCCGGGAACTGCCGTCTTTGTTCATACTATTTAAAAGGGACCGGAGTGCAAACACTGTTAAAGTGCCTGCGCTGCGGTCCCTGCTGTCATTATTTATGGTGCGGTTTAGAACAAAACTTATACGTGGTCGAAGCTTGCAATCAGTTCGTCGAGAACATCTTTGCTGACCATTTTGCCTTTGAAGTTGATCAGGTTCTCGGCACTTCCGGAGAAGATACAAGTAGGTTCATATTTTCTGAGAATGATCTTTTCGCCGTCCACAAAAATTTCGAGCGGGTCTTTTATGTCAATTCCCATCGTTCTGCGTAGTTCAATCGGAATCACGATACGTCCCAGTTCATCTACTTTTCTTACAATACCTGTTGCTTTCATCATTATGCATCCTCCCTTGAAATAACGCTTGATTCATCATTCAGTGTTAAAAGCTATCAAAGCTTCTAAATAGTAGAAATGATTATGCTATATCTGCATTGTAAAGTGCTATTTCTTTCCTGTCAATTTTATTTCTACATCTTTTGATATATATCGACAAATTATTCGACAAAGTTTAGAGTATATTCGACAAAATAATAGCCTGAATCATATTTTATCCAATATCCTCTCGGATTGACAGTTTTTTATTTAAATTTTAGAAAAAACCTTGATTTCAGCAGTTTTGAGCTTCCGGTTAGCCTAACCGCTGCGACTCCGTTCCTAGGTCTGTTCATGTTCATGAACATGTTCATACTCGTTCCAGTTTCCTTTCCCCATCTGACTTTCTGCTCTTCTGCTCTTCTGCTACTCTGCCCTCAACTTTTATTGTTTTCAATGATCTGCTTCGAGCAGTTGGATAAAAGGCACTTAATACTGGCTTAAGTCTCTGCCGGAACAAGAGTTGGAAAAATGACACTTAAATCATGCCTAATCTGCTCGGTTTGTAATATGGGCGGAATTAAATGATCTTTTTCAGACTGTTGAAAAAGTCTTTGTTTCACACGACACCGCGTTAATTTGG
>NZ_JUEI01000148.1:0-6338 GCF_000802655.2 Paenibacillus sp. IHB B 3415
GTTATACCCCTAGAGCAAACCACCCGTTGGACGGGTGGTCCTGATTGTTTTTTTGAGTTAAATACACGCTGTACTGGCGGAAATGTTGTACTTTTTGCAACTTGAATCGCAAGATACCATGGTGTTCGTGAGACTTGTTGTACAAATTACAACAATTGTCCCGCTAACCCGCTTGGAGGAGGAGAAATGCTGCTTTTTGTACAACAATTTCGAAATGGAACCGAAATAACCAGGGAAATGTTGTATTCTGTGCAGGATTTTTAAATTAAAAAATTTACGCAACAACGTCGGCTGCCCGGGAAGTCCGCTTTTTCACTGAGGAGCAGGCTGGATGAAGGAATGAGTTGATTTTTATTAGAAAAAGTGAACCCTCCCTCCACTCTTGAGGTCAAATATAGTGAGGTGAACCCATTGGAACTGGATGGATTGGAGCAGGCGGAGGCTATCAGTGAAGAGCAGCTGCGGCAGATAATGAAGCTTTATGGGGAAGATGTGTGGAATTATATTTATTTTCTGACCAAAAACAGTGATCAGGCGGATGAGCTCACGCAGGAGGTGTTCATCAAATGCTATTACCGGATCAGAACCTACCGGGGAGCTTCCTCGCTCAAAACCTGGCTGTTCACGATTGCCCGCAATACGGTGTTCTCCTACCGCAAATCGCGGTTTTTCCGCTCCGGGCTGTGGGGCGGGATGCAGCCGTTACCCGCTACGGCTCAGGAGCGGCAGGATGCTGCGGGGCAGGCGGCTGTTACCCGTTCGGCGGAGATGGAATATCTCGGTAACCGGCAGGTGGATGAGATCTGGAGCATGATAATGAAGCTGCCGGATAAGCTGCGTGAGGTGCTGGTGCTTGATCTTAAGGCAGAGCTGTCGGTCCGGGAAATCGCTGAGCTGATCCGGATATCCCCTGGTACTGTCAAATCGAGGCTGCACCGCGCACGTCATAAAATCCAGGACAAACTAAGGAGGATGGAGTAATGGATAAGCGTGAACGGGAGCCGCAGTGGTATGAGCTGGCCCGTAAAGGCCCGTTTCCGGAAATGAAATTTACGGAAGAAGCTGCTGGCAAGGTGGCACGGCAGATTGGAATGGACGGTTCCTCACTAAACCAGGTGCTGTCATCCGGCCGGCGGCGCAGGGTGATCCGCACGCGGATACTCTCCGCAGCCGTCATCCTCCTGTTGTTCGGAGCCGGGGCAGTCTATTGGGGAAGTGGCTGGTCCGGTCAGCGCGGGGGGTTTAATCCGTTACAGGTAAGCAGCGCCGGAATAATCGATCCGCCGGTTGCGGGCCAGGCTGATCTTACAGATGCCGGGCTCAGGGCGACTGCTGAACAGGTAATGCTTGAGCAGTTGGGAAAGCAGCTTCCCTTTGTGAACCTAGAGCAGCTCGAGGGGGAAGGAGAAACTCTGGCCGAATATAAAGATGGAGATAGTTTTGCTAAAATCTGGTTTAAAACAGAGACTGGCAAGGTAGTGCGGACGTATATGGATACCTTTTTCGCTCCTGAAGAAATCGATTCTAAATTCATTGATGAAGCGATGGATCAGCTTAGGAAAGCTGGTTACAAGGGAGAATTCACAGTTACCGCGCTTCACCATTCCGTCCACTACGGGACAAATGCTGATGAGCAGGGCATACAGACCGATGATGGTCTCATAGCGGAGGAAGGGCAGATTGATTACGAGAACGGCGTCTACCGCAGCTCGACCTTCAGAATGGGCGAGGGTGAGGTGACTGCGGAAGTGAAGCAGGCAGGTCTTAAGGCAATTAAGCTGCTTAGAGAACAGGGGACGGAGCGTCTATACTCCATCAAGCGCACAGTTGCGCAGAAATGGGATGTACTCGTTCTAACCTATGGAGAGAGTGAATATGGGGCTACTACAGTACTTATGGACTATGCTACACAAGAAATAATTCAAGTATTCGATATTTCACTCTACGATGAAAATTCATTCAGCTCCGCCGATCCAAACACGAATTTGCTGGATATGGATAAGACCAAGCTTCAGCTTGCGGCTGCTGCCATCGCCGATGAAATGTTCGGCATCCGGCTGGAAGACTACTCGGTGGCCAAGGAAATGTCGGGCATAGGTACGATTGCCTTCAAAAGCCCGGACGGAGCAACTGTAATTACCGGTTCGTATAATATGGACGGAGTCTTTTACATGATGCAGCAGACTGACGCTGTCGAATAATCTTTTAATATGAGCCCTGAATAGAATTCCTGATTTTCAGATGAATTAGTAGTGCTTTAACCAAGACGCACGCCCCGCCAGGGCGGCGTCTTTTTACTTTAATAGAACCTCCAGTTTTGATAACTATTTCAAGTATTGCTATACTAGAGAAATCTGAACTTTTACAGAAAAATGCAATAGATTTTACACAGATTTTCAATAAAGAGAGTAAGAGGGGATAGTATTATTATGAACGACAAGAAACATGCGCCGGTGCAGGCTCATTTCTATATCGTTATCGGACTGGTCTGGCTGAAGCTGCTGCTGCTGAGAGGTTTGTTTTTTGACCGGATTGCGTGGGAATGGATTGCTGCGGATATTGCCCCGGTGCTGCTGATGATGGGGGTGCTGGCTCTTATTACACCTGTGCGGATGAGGAAGGCCGTCTTCTGGAGCTTCAACGGTCTTTTGTCGCTGCTGTTCTTCGCGGCCAGTGTGTACTTCAACCATTTCGGCTCGGTGCCGACTTATCTGGCGCTCTATGAGCTGAATCAGGTGTTCCAGGTGAAAGAAAGCGTAGAATCTACGATTGAGCTGATCGATTATCTATTTTTTGCCGATCTGGTCATTATGATCATTCATTTGCTGTTCCGCAGATGGAAGAATGGTCCCGTACAGCAGCAGCGTGGCAGTCAGCCTTCACGCAGAGCCCGGAGAGTCTATCTGGTCGCCCTGCTGGTGGCTATTATCGGCGGCGGTTCGTTGTCGGCCTATTCCATTGATTCTGCACGCGGAATTACGAATGAGCTGGTTCAGGCGGAAAGCGCCGGATTTCTGAACTATGAGGTGGTTGCAGCGATCAAAGCCCAGGAGGATAACGGCCTCATCGGTACCGGGGATATCAATGAAACAATTGCCAAGGTGGAGGCGCTGGAAGCTGGTTATCCATACAAGGACATTCCAGGGGGACTGCCGGAGTATTTTGGATCGCAAAAGGGTAAAAATGTAATTGTAATCCAAATGGAGGCTTTTCAGAATTTCCCGCTGCATCAGTCACTGGATGGGCAGGAGCTGACACCGGTGCTGAACGGCTTGGCCGAAGAGGGCTTTTATTTCCCGCATGTCTTCCAGCAGGTCGGTCCGGGCAACACCTCGGATGCGGAGTTCATTAGCAACACCTCAATTTATCCCATTGCTTCGCTTGCGATGTCAACGGGCTTCGGGGACCGGGAACTGCCGGGCCTGCCGCGTCTGCTGCGGGATAAGGGGTATGAAGCTTACACCTTCCATGTGAACAAGGTTGGCTTCTGGAACCGTAATGAGCTGTACCCGGCGCTTGGCTTCAATGGCTACTATGATAAAGGGTATTTTAAAAATGATCACTTCAACGCCTTCGGGGCTTCGGATGAGCAGCTGTATGCTACGGCGGTGGAGAAGCTGGCAGCATTGCAGAAGAAGGGTACGCCTTTTTATGCCCAGCTTGTAACGGCCTCCAGCCATCATCCGTTCCAGATTCCGGACAGCTTCAAGAAGATTAAGGTTCCGGAGGATCTGCAGGGCACGATGCTGGGCGATTACCTGACGGCAGTGAATTATACGGATTATGCGGTCGGCACTTTGATTGACGGGCTGAAGCAGCAGGGCATGTGGGATGATACTGTGCTGGTGCTGTACGGCGACCATTTCGGCCTGCAGCCGAAGGATGTCCCGGCGGAGCAGGTGGAGGAAGCGCTCGGAACTCCGTATGATGACCGAATCAGCCGCTTTAATATTCCGCTGATTATTCATGTGCCCGGGATGGAGCAGGGACAGGCCGTGGAGCGGACCGGCGGACAGCTGGATGTGCTTCCTACTGTGGCCAACCTGCTGGGGGTATCGCTGAAGGACGAAGGCTTTACCGCTTTTGGGCATGATCTGCTGAACATTGACAGCAATGTGGTAGGGATGCGTTATTATTTGCCGACAGGCTCCTTTTTTAATGATGAGGTGATGTTCGTGCCCGGGAAAAGCTTCGCGGACGGAGAGGCCATCTCGCTGGATACGTATGAGCCGGTTGAGGATTTCAGTAAATATCAGACCGATTATGACTATATCCTGAAGCTGATGGGCTTGTCCGATGAATATGTGAAGCTGCTTCCGCAGCGCTAGGAGGAATTATGAAAAGACTATTAAAATCGGAATATCTCATAACCCTGGCCGGCTCTATATTGATCATCTACCTGCTGTTTATAAGACCATTCATTGGTGTTGCTGACAACGGCGATTTCCTGCGGATGATGAATACGATCGGTCTGAATTATTATGATGCTGCGGAGAGCTATGCCGACCGCTTTTTCAGCTTCAGTCATTCCAGATTTTCCTATGAAAATCTGTTCACGGGCTTTTATCCATCCTCGCAGATTCTGCTTGTGCTGATCCCGAGACTGCTCGCCGGGCTGGTTCACGGGAGTTATTTTGATATCCGCCTGCTGGGCGGCGTATATGCGCTGCTGCTGCTTGCCGCGACTTGGCTGATTGTGAAGCTGGGGGCCAAAAGCTCTTATATCACAGGACTGCTGCTTGGTGCGGCGCTGCTGTTTGTCTTCTATGACATTGGTTATCTGGCCTATTTCAATTCGCTGTTCGGTGAGCCGGTATCGATGGTGTTCATGCTGCTTACCTTTGCGCTGGGTCTGAGACTGACGGGGCAGGAACGGCCGACACCCAAAGAACTGACGCTCTTCTTCATCGCCGTGCTGTTCCTGATCTGCTCCAAAATTCAGAATGCACCCGTCGGCCTGGCGTTTGCGCTGATCTTCCTCCGTCTGCGGACACTGAATGGAACAGGCAGCTGGCGTAAGCTGGCGCTGCGGTTCTCGGTGGCAACGGCGCTCGTGTCCGTAATCATGTATGTGGCTGCGCCGAAGGAACTCAAGCATATCAACCTCTATCAGACGGTATTTTTCGGAATTCTGAACGAGTCGCCGGATGTGCGCGGGGATCTGCGCGATCTGGGGCTGCCGGAGCGGCTGGAAGTGCTGGCGGGTACGAATTATTTTCAGGGAGATACAGCGATCAAGCAGGATGATCCTTCGCTTACAACAGATTTCTATGACCGGGTATCCCATAAGGATGTGCTTTTCTTCTATATGAAGCATCCTAACCGGTTGATAGACAACATGAAATATGCTGCCAAGAACAGCATGTCCATCCGTCCCTATTATCTCGGAAGCTATGAGAAGAGTGAGGGAAAGACGGCAGGGGCCGTAGCCTATGCATACAGTGGGTGGAGTGAACTCAAAAATAATAATCTTCCTAATTCTCTAGGTTTCCTGGTCTTGTTCTATCTCGTTTATTACACGGGAGTGCTGTACCATTATTTCCGGTCGAAAGAACCGGCGGGGCGGATTGCCGGTGAACTGATGATGCTGCTAGGGCTGATTGGACTATTCTCGTTCCTGGTGCCAATCCTCGGCGATGGCCGGGCGGATATCGGCAAGCATCTGTTCCTGTTCAATGTCTGTTTCGATATGATGGCGGTAGCGATGTTTGGCTGGGCTGTGCATAAACTGGTTATGCTTTTGAAACCTGTTTTCGCTGCAAACCGTTAATTGACCCATTCCAGATTATAGAATACAATGTGTTTGGAACTTTAGTAAAAGAGTGGAAAATGGCTTGGAACAGCCTCATCCTACAAGGGGGCCGCTATGCGTAATGATGATTACAAGGACAAGATTGAACAGGCAAGGCAGGAACTGAACAAACTAGCCCTGGAACACGGGATGCAGGATGTAAGGGTGCTTCGCCAATCGGTGAAGCTGGATGCGCTCCTAAACGAATACAGCGATTGCAATACAGAGAAGGACGACCAGCTTTATTAGAGAATCAAAGAGCAGCTTTGTAAATTCAAAAGACACTTTAACGGCAGATGTGCCGCTAAAGTGTCTTTTTTGATTGTATAGGAAAATAAGATGCTCGTCTGTTGTGGATAAGTTTCTTTGGAATTTGAAGCAGGTCCGTCTGAAGGACAAATGAGTTCTTGTATCAGGAATTCCGCAGAATCCCCGGAAGCCGGAGGTTTGGAAAAACAAAGGGATAAATCCCTTAGATTCCGCCGGATGCGGGCCCAAGGCAGGAATGAGGGGCAAAAGTGCCCCTGAATCCGCCAAAAGTGGGCGG
>NZ_JUEI01000149.1:0-6023 GCF_000802655.2 Paenibacillus sp. IHB B 3415
ATTCTGGTCTGCAGGCGCTGGACTTCATCCTCGTTAAATATAAGCTTCGTTGACGCCATGTCCACCCTCCCGCTTAACCCCACATTTTATTTGCTCTGTCCCTGATAATCATTCCGTACAGAATAGTCTGATTCGAACATTATGATATCCCCTGAGGAAAATGAAAACATCTGCCCCATTTCATCGGTATCCCCCGCCATTTGACCTTCAATGGCCCACATATTAGCAATCGGTGCCTTATATCCGAGAATGCGTGTATTGGCATCGCCATTTTTTATCGTATAAATTTCGAATTTAACGAGGATATATCCCCCTCTCAAAAACTCCGGCTCATGCCCGTCCAAAGCTCCTCCATAGTGATTGGCGAGTGAAACAATACTAGTGCCCTTAGGGAGAATGTAAGGAGCAATCGGCAAATGATATTCTCCATACCAATGCTGTACACTCCGTACCGCCGTAACCGGATTCACAGAGGCCGGGATTACCGTGGGACCTACTAAAGTTCTGGATTTAAAAGGGAGTATCTCCAGGTTGTACCCATTCCCTATTGTCGTTTTACGCTTCAGGTATAGCTTGTAGAACTTGGTCCATGAAGTCTCTGCCGCTCTGTTTCCGACAGAATATAGTTGTATTCATAACTGGCCGCTGAAGACAGCTCGCCGGTTGGAATATTCCGCATGCTGTCTGCCAGACGATAGGTGCGCTTATGACTCAGAGTGTCCTTGGGCGAACCAACGCCTATCATTTTATTCGCAGTTCCAGAGATATCATAGTACAGATCCACAGGAGCGGGTGAACCCCCAGTCTTTGGAACAAACCAAAACGTAGGTTCAATCCGTATCCCCTCACCCGGCTCCCACAAATTCCCTATAGTCCGGAAATCAAATAAGAAGGAATACCCGTTATGCGGAACCGTCTTTTGCTCGGCCGGATGGGAGCCCTTGCGGATCGGCAGGAACCATTGCTTGTGTCCATATAAGGCTGTTGGGTTTCCGTTCTCATCGTTCCCCCCTGTATAGTACATGGCCGAGCTGTGATCGGTGCTTCCCATCGCGGTACGGAACACCTTCTCAAACCTGAAGTCCCCGATATCCCATATGCGAAAATCAAACAGGCGTCCTACCACCCCTACATCAAAGCTATTCGAGGCACAATAATTATTGAGATCTCCGTTCCTGTTTACTTCACAGAGACCGGTTGGATCTGCAGGTGTGCCGTTAATGGCCCACGATTGCGTATGAACGGTATAATTGCCTTCATTCACCCAAGTGGGCATTGTAAAAGTCATTTCTGGCGTTCCGACAGGGATATTAATCCAGGTGCCTTCAGGATAGTACTCGCTGCCTTCAAACACACCAAACGGAAACTGTATCCTTTTATTCAGGGTATATTTCATGTAATCTCTGCTGCCATAACCCGGAATATTAAGATGTTGCCCGCTCTCCGTAAAATGAACGGTAAACGGCCGGTCCAGGATCAGCACCGTCCTTGTCCAGTCCGGGGACATCCGCTGATCATATGGCCGGTTGTCATCCGGAATAACAGAGTAATTGACCACAGGAGTATGAACTGTTATAGAATTAATGCCGTTTATTGCAAAACTTTTATCGGAGCCACCGTTCACATTCCCAGGGATCAGGTTGTAATAGATGGACCCGGAGCTTAATGTATTCGCCCGGTTCTGCAGTGTTGACCCTATCCAATAATTCGTGCCATATAGAACATTCCGATCGATCTGAGTTGGCGCGGGTAAGGCGGATGGGGCAGGCGCTGACTCCGATACCTCTGTTTGATCCATTATGGTCATCTCATTAAAAACGACAGAATCATTATTCACTGTATTCTTACCCACACTCGATTCTGCTTCACTTTGGAAAGCGGCAGTCTGGTCAGGAACTGGAGGCTCAGTTGTAGTTCCGGGAACCGTTTCCGGATCCATAATAATCGGTTCACAGGAAAATGGCCTTACGTGATCATCTACGTCCGTACTATATTCAGATGAAAGCGAAGGCTCTGTATATCCGGCAGGATTCAATTGTACGGAACCGCCCGGCAGCGCGTAATTGGATAACGTCGATTTGGAAAGCTTGTAGATCTCCAAATTGTCGATTTGCCAATAGGAATAGGGCCTTGTTACGGTTATATCCTTGGTTACGGTTTCCGGGCGTTCCTTCGGCTGGGCTGGGGTTCCAGCTGCAGGAGGCACACCCGCAGTGGCGGGTATAGTCCAAGTCAAGTTATACGTTTTCTGCACCTGAATTGTATAAGTAACGGTTCCGGTCATATTCACAAACTGATATTGATGAAGATAATTGTTGGCAAGTACATTCGCATACAGGCTCTCTGTGGTTGGTATTCCCTGCGTAACATCAAACTGCTCGGCGTCCCTATGATCTGCACGAATAACACCTGACGCTGCAGGGTCAAGTACAGCATTTGATAATTCTGTTCCTCTTGACGGAGGATTAATTACCACGCTGCATTGTGGTGCCGGGTCTGTTGGAGGAGTTCCCTCATCTTCTTCATAAACGGCTATGACGTTGGTTCCCCCGAGATAAGTCGTGAAGTTACGCTCGGCTATAACACCCGTTACAATATGGTTCATGTCGCTTAAATAATGTTTGGACTGTAAGTATGATTTGATTAATCTATATGTTTTACCGTCTGAACCTGTAAGTGTTTCCTGGAGAGGAACCGTGATAGTCTGACCCGGCTTCCAGTTGTGTGATGGATCATCCGGATTGACCACAGCAGATTGAGAAATTAACTGTCCCGTACTTTTTTTGAGTATTAAGGTAACAGGAAACTTGGCAGTATAAGGGACAGGCACATCGAAATATTGCCTGAAGTCGCCAGGACTTGCCCATGATTCCGCATTTTTTATATGCTGAAGGTCAACAAAATCCCCACTTTCTGAGACAAGTACATTGTTGCTATAGTGCAGAACATGGAAAATAGCGGATAAATAAATGGTTCCTCCATATGAAATATCTTCTAGACCCGCATCTTCTAGAGCTTTAGATACCATTTCTTCCGGAACTTCAAAGAATGTCTGGACGTCTCCATTCCCAACCGGTACATCAGAACCCACTTGCTGAATCCTTATCTCACCATGAGTTCCTGATTGCGGATCACATTGAGAATTTGTACATGCCGGAGAACGATGGACTGTAAATCCAACCGTTCGATATTTTATTCCTGATGTTGCCTCTTTGCCGATTGTATTGAATGTTATTGAACCATTACTTTCAACTTTCACATCATTAGCTGCAAAAATTTGAGTTGAAAACATGTTTATTAAAAATGAACAGAATATAAGGATAATTAAGATTTTCGAGCAAAGCCTCTTGGATATAGTCATATGTTTATCGCCTTAGTTCTTTTTGTGAATGATGGTACTTAAATTAAATAAGGTTGCAGTATTAGATACTCTTTTAATGCCATCTTGTATATTTGTACTAAGAACAATATCAGCATATCCATGGTACCATTGTCCCTTTTGAAACTTCCCCAGAGCCTTTAAGTTATCAAGCCCTTGGTGACTATGAAAACGAATATCATCAAAAATTTCATTGTATTCGGTATATTCCTTAATTCTAAAAGAAAATTCTGCCCGGATGAAATAACCGCCAATTCTTGAGTAAAACATCATTGAAGGCTCAACGACAAGCGAACCCTCCGTTACAATTTTATTCTTTTTAGCCCATGCCACATAATCCATGACCTCTTCGAGTCCAACACTATTCCACTGATTCTTGTGACTATATAAGTCCGTAGCCCATTTCCCGTTGATTGTCCGGTAATCTACATTTAGGAGGAGCTTGTAATACGCCTCAGCATTATCCTTCCATTTCTCCATTTCCTTCTTATTCTGAATAAGAGTATCCGTTTTATATAATTCTGCTGGCGTGCTGATCTTAAATGCCGGCTCTGTTATCCCCTTGAAGGGAAGCTCCAACTCGTACATTTCATTCGGGTACTCTTCCAGTATGTATGGGAAATCCTTTGCATTTTTGGGGAGATTCGTTGTCCGGACCGCTCTTCCCCACGGGTCTTTCGGAGCGTTCATAGCTTCTTGCGCATTGGCCACAGCCAGTGCATCGACAGGCAACGTTTCTCCTTGTAAAATACTTGAGATTCGCTCAATAACCGTCACGGTTTGTGCCCTAGTCGTTGTTCCTGTTACATTCAGTGCCCCCTTTCCAGTTCCCGATAACACCCCGTTTGAGGTCGCCATATACATATATTCCGTATTATCCTTTGCCGTTTTCCCGATGACACGCACTGCAATTCTGGCTAACTCCTGTCTGCTTAGAGGCGCATTCCAATCATCTGAGCTGAAATCCCCGGTTACATAGTAGCCTGATTCAGTCGCTGTATTAACATAGGGAGTATACCAAGGGGAGGTTGTACTCGTATCTGATGCTTGCCCCAGGGAATGAATAAGCATGGCTATAAATTCGGAGCGGCTCACCGTTTTCTCCGGCTGAAATGTTCCTTCAGGATAGCCTGACACATAGCCCTTCTGCACCGCAGCCAGAATACTAGCCTCTGCCCAATGTCCTGTCGTATCCGTAAATGGCAGCTGCAGGTGCCTCAGCTTGTACGGCGTTGCCTACACCCGCAAATATACTAACTGCCAGAACTGCCGTGGATAAATAAAATAAAGGTCTTTTTTTCATAATATCCGCTCCTCATTTCTATCTTATTGATAATTTACGATTCGTCCGCAAAGCAATATTTCATATGTAATTTATTACTTGATATATAAGTTGCCTTTTTATTATCGGCTTTATTTTCCATAACATTTAGAGTTATCCAAAGATGTAGGATTCCTCTTCTGTTCCCACACAAAAAACAGGTCAACCATGGTATTATCTGACCATAGTGGACCTGTTCATTGTAACGGAATAGCATTTTCAGGATTTGAAGTTAAACCATTTGATGTGTCTTTATACGGGTATTGTATGGACCAGTTGAGCCATTGGTTGAATGACGGGTTCATTCAGCATTGGCTAGTCCTCACAAATAATATCGTCAGCTTTGTATCTTTTCCAGAAAATCTTCAAATATTTTTTTTGTCGCTTCACCTGAATTGGGAATTAACTCATCAACCCTCTGTAGAATTGCAGGATTTTTTAAAATCAGTTTTTTACCTTCAGTACTTGTAAAGCTTCTTAATGCATCAATACATATTTCGAATAACTCTTCATCATTAATAATCAGCAATTTCAACAACACATTCAATTCATCCATACTAGATTCATTATGCAAACAATATGCTAATTTTCTTTGCCACTCGATTGGCTTATTTAACGATTCACTTGACAATTCCTCCCAATCCCGTTGGGAGAATTTCACCAGCATCTCCTGCGCAATTGAAAACCCTTCATCATACCAATAATCATCTGAGAAATATCCTGAAAGATAGTCGTCAAATTCTCTAAACATTAAAAATCTCCTTTGGATCAGATTACAAGTTAAGGTGCTTTAAAACCACTTAGAAGTTGTGTAGCTCCCCCACCTGTTGGATAGCCCGATACAACATTGTCACCAATTTTAATAACTTCAACTTGAACACCATTAACAGTTCCTCTATGAAGTGTTGCACCATCCGAGGCACGAACTCCAATAGGTGCTGTATTACCAGTATCTTTTATACTATTAATAATTTGCGAATCACTCCATGATTCTGGGAATAAAGTGCTTGTTTTAATGTTAGATAAATTACCATCAGGAAATTGAGTAGTAAACTTAACTTTTCTTGTTCCATCTACATTAACTGTTATTTCTTGAACTGCATAATTAGGATTTGCATTGTTGATTTTAGGAGAATGACCACCTATCAATTCATTCTTCGTAGGAAGTTTTCTTTGTCCATCTAATATTTTCTTCTCCATTTCTGAACTAATTATAGAAGAACGAACTTCACCCGTTCCCTCAGATACAGGAACATTTAGCTTCTTCACCCTAGACGCAGATATTTCACCCGCACCGGGGTGCAGCGGAAGGCTTCTCTTTAT
>NZ_JUEI01000150.1:0-6421 GCF_000802655.2 Paenibacillus sp. IHB B 3415
GCCCTTCCTTCGTTTCGGTGGTCCGGGCGGCAGCGAAATAAATATACCATTTGCCATCGATATAATGGATTTCGGGAGCCCAGATATTGGCACTGAGCGGGCCACTCTCATATTTGCGCCAGGCTACGACTGGTATTGCTTCTCTCAGCCCTTCAATTGTTGCAGCTCTGCGTACTTCAATCCGGTCATATTCCGGTACAGAAGCCGTGAAATAGTAATAGCCGTCTGTATGTTTGTACACCCAAGGGTCCGCCCTCTGCTCTACAAGCGGATTACTGTACTCTCTATTTATGCTCATCATGGTTTCTCCTTTAATCTGATCTTTTTATCTAAGAATTCATCTAAGAATATTACAGGCAAGCTTTACCCTTTTACTGCTCCTGCGGTCATCCCGTCGATGAAATACTTTTGGAAGGCCAGGAATAAGGCCAGAATGGGAAGAATGGAGAAAAAAGAGCCGACAATAAGTAAATCATAATTGTTGCCATATGGAGTCAGGAGTGTCTTGAGTCCGATAGGCAGGGTATATTTGTGCTCGCTGCTAAGCACCATGAACGGCCAGAGGAAGTTGTTCCAGCTGTTCATACCGTTCAGAATCGCCATCGCGGCGAATGAAGGCTTCATGATAGGCAGAATCAGGCGCAGATAAATCCCGTATTCACTGGCCCCGTCCACTCTGCCGGCAGCAATAATTTCCTTCGGAATTCCGCTTAAATATTGTCTGAAGAAGAAGATCGTCGCTGCACCGGCTACCCCGGGCAGAATAATTGCAGAGTAGCTGTTCATCAGCCCCATATTATTGGTCAAGGTATACAGAGGCAGCAGCAGAATCTCAAATGGAACCATCATAATAAGAAGCACACATATAAAAAGGAAGTTCTTCCCTCTGAATTCATATGCCGAGAAACCATAAGCCACTGTGGCACTTACCAGCAAGGTTAACGTTACCTGCACCAGCGTAAGCAGCACCGAATTAAAGAACCATGTAAAGTAGGCATGATCGCCTGTAAACAGGTACACAAAGTTATCGAAATTCATTACCGAAAGGTCGAACTTCAGATTCAGCCCATATCGGATCAAATCTTCACCAGGTTTGAAGGAGGCAATCGTTACTGCATAGAACGGTATCAGGATCAGGATGCATACCACCGTAAAGAAGGCAAAGAGGACGATTTTGATTGCAGTTTCTTTTTTCATCTTAATCCTCCTTCTTAAACATGCCGCTAAAGGCCAGTTGTGTCAGGTTGATCACCATAGTAATCAAGAGCAGCACAATACCCACCGCAGCCGCATATCCAAGATTGTTCTTTTCAATTCCCTGGCGGTACAGATACCCGACAATGGTAAGGCCTATATTCTTCGGGGAATTATTGCCGTTCCATAACATCATGCTCTCAATGAACATGGCCAGACCGGCGTAAATACTGATTGTCAGTACATATATGGTTGTAGGCTTCAATAAAGGCATAGTGATTCTTGTGAATTTCTGAAAAGCTGACGCTCCGTCAATCGATGCCGCTTCATAATAATCATCCGGAATATTCTTCAGGCCGGACAGAAAATACAGCATATTGACCCCCATCCATCTCCAGCTGGCCAAGGCGACCAGGGCGATAAATCCCGTGACCTGCCCCTTCAGAAATTTAACCGGCTCTACACCGAATACGCCCAGAAGGCTGTTGATCAGCGAGCCCTCCATTTCACCGAACATTAATCTGAAGATCGTACCGGCTACAACCACGGAAGTGAGTGCCGGAAAGAAGAAGGAGGATTTGAAGAATTCCCGTCCCCACATAAATTTATTGTTGATCAGGACCGCGAACAGCATTGGAAAAGGAATGAGAATAAGCAGTGTCAGGATCATATATACGCCGCTGTTGCGGACGGCTTTGAAGAAGATCGTGTCACTCATCAGCTTAGTGTAGTTGTCAATTCCTACCCACTGTGCCTCCTGGCCGAGTGTTACCTTTTGAAAACTCATACCGAACGAGCTAAGCAGGGGATATACCCAAAAGATGAGGAACACCAGCACAAAGGGCAGCACGAACACGTAAGGAGCGACCTTTTGCGAGTACAGAAAGTTTTTAAACATTGCTCTACTCCTTTCATGGTGGAACTTGGATAGTGCTTTAGTTCAAGTGGAAACGGCTTTGCTGTCCTCATAAGGACGGTATCGTTTCAGCGAGAAATAGAAGGATAAATTAAGGTGTGAAACATATAAATTCTTATATTTTTAAATAGAGCTACTCTGCCCGCAGAGTAGCTCTCCCAGTTTAACTATCCGGTTATTTCAACTCTTGTTCAATTTGAGCCTGTGCGTCATCGAGCGCCTTCTGTACATCCTTGCCGTCCTCGAAGATTTCATTTAGGGTAACTGTGCAAAGAACATTATTGATTGTCGGTGAAGCAGATGTGGATTTGATCAGCTGGATTTCGTCTTTAATTTCATTTAATACATCGAACGGGTTGTTGACAAAATACTTCACAAACTGATTCTCAGGATTATGAGTCACGTCTTTCATATCCCATACGCTCATATTGATCGGGTCAAAGCCGAGAGTGTTCCAGATTTCGATATTGGCATCCAGGGAAAGCTTCGCATAAGCAATGAAGTCTTTAGCCAGCTGTACATCTTTGGCTGTTTTGGTAACTACAGTACCGGTTCCGCCGCCGCCATACGATCTTGGCATCCCTTTCTCAAACACCGGAAGCGGAGCAATGGCAATCTTGCCCTGCAAGTCAGCCATGTAGTTGGTGTATCTCGACATTTGCCATAGCGGCATGAAGGCAGTTGCATAGTTACCGGAGTTGAATTCACCATAAGCTTCTTCTGTATCCGGCTGTCCTCCGGCGATGGTGGAGATTACATTGTTCTCCTGCAGATCCTTGAGCATGGTAAGGGCTTTCACCAGCTCCGGTGAATTCACCTTTGGATTGCCGGCTTCATCGGTGAGGTCAGAGCCTTGCTGTGCCAGAAGGAGCGATTCTTGCCAGATAGCGCTTGTGTCAGCGGTGCCCATGTATTTGCCGGTTTTTTCGTACACTTGCATGCCGGCTTTCTTGAAGTCGTCCCAGGTTACGATCGTCTTATAGTCGACTCCTGCCTGTTCGAGAATTTCCGTGTTATAAAAGGCAACGGTTGCCCCTACGTGAGTAGACAGGCCGTAGATATTACCTTCTTTGCTGTACAAATCCAGCTGGGATTGCACAACAGTACCCTTGAAAGGCTCAGCTACATCATTAAGCGGTTCCAGCTGTGGTGTTCCGGCGAGGAAGTCAGGAAATTTACCCAATTCAATATCGGCAATATCCGGTGCGCCTACGCCCGTCTGCACGGCAATCGATAACTTGTTGTGCATATCGTCATAAGGCATAACTGTAACATTCAGCTTGATCTGACGATCAGGATTGGCCGCATTCCATTTCTCTAGCATTTTCTCAAAATGCTGGCCGTGTAATTCAACGAATGTCCAGTAGGAGAGCTCAGTCGCACTCTCGCCGGCACCGGCATTAAGTACCGAACTTTCACCGCCCTCTTCCTTCGATGATCCTCCACAGCCCGCCAGGAATACTACCATAGCCACTACCATTAATGCGAGAAACCCCTTCTTCTTCATCCTTAAACCTCCCTTATTTGTGTAGAAAATATCAATTATATAAGAACTGCTTTTACAGTCCGGCTCACAAGCTTGCGCTTTTCTTCAGCCGGATAACGTTCCACGAAGCTTTGGAGAGAAGCGTGTCTACGTATCCATCCTTGCATACGGTACCGGCAGCCTGCACCGGCTGTACCTTCTGTTCTGCGGGCGTATTCACAGCTTTCAGGTCATCATGCTTCAGAACGATATGCTCAAGCAGGGTATACCCCTCGAAGCCCCGGATATCGGCCTTCAGGTGCAGGCCTTCCTCCAAATGACGGTTCACCGCAAAAATAGTCAGCTCCCCCTGCTCCTCATTATGTACAATCGCGCTGTCCAGGTAAGGAACATCAGTGTAATCCTGTGCATCGTATTTCGGTGAATTCACAATCGGCTGAAGCGAAACACCGCGTCCATATTTGGAAGCATGCAGATAAGGATAGAAGATGGTCTGCTTCCAGGCAGCACCGCCTGCTTCCGTCATTATTGGTGCAATTACATTGACAAGCTGAGCAAGACAAGCCATCTTCACCCGGTCTGCATGTCTCAGGAACGTAATCAGCATGCTGCCGACCAGCAGGGCATCCTCGAAGTTGTAATGATCCTCAAGCTGCGGCGGACCGATGGTCCATGGATCAATCTTCGTATCCGATTCGTTCGAGTGATACCAGACATTCCATTCGTCGAAGCTGAGATACATTGTCTTCTTGCTGCGTTTCTTGGCCTTGATATAGTCACAGGTGGCTGTGACCGTCTTGATGAAATGCTCCAGGTCCATGCTGCGTGCCAGGAAGTTAGCCGAATCGTTATCACGGTTGCCGTAATATTGATGCAATGACACATAATCGGCTACATCGTAGGTATGATCCAGAGTAACCGCTTCCCATTCAGGGAAAGTCGGCATCGCTGAGCTGGAGCTTCCGCAGGATACAAGCTCAATGTCCGGATCTACCAGGCGCATTGCCTTACCTGTCTCATAAGCCAGCCGTCCATATTCCACAGCTGTCTTCTGGCCGATCTGCCAGGGTCCATCCATTTCATTGCCCAGACACCAGGTCTTGATCTTATGAGCCTGCAGTGCCCCGTGGCTTCTCCGCAGGTCACTCCAGTACGTTCCTCCGGGATGATTGCAATATTCCAGCAGGTTACGCGCTGCATCTACTCCGCGTGTTCCGAGATTAACTGCCATCATGACCTCTGAACCCGCTTCTCTGGCCCAGTTCATGAATTCATTGGTACCTACCTCATTAGGCTCGACCGTCCTCCAGGCCAGTTCAAGACGTCTGGGACGCTGTTCAACCGGGCCTACACCATCCTCCCAATTGTAACCGGATACAAAATTCCCTCCGGGATATCGGATAATTGGCACATCCAGCTCCTTCACCAGTGATTTCACATCGTCTCTGAAGCCAGATGCGCCTGAAGTGGGATGTCCGGGCTCGTATATTCCGCCATAGACCGCCCGCCCCAGATGTTCTATGAATGAGCCGTAGATCCGCTTATCCACTTCAGCGATTACAAAGGATTTATCTACAATCAGCGTTGCCTTTAATGCCCCAGAAGTCATATCATCACCAACCGTTTCATATAATTGTGAAATAATTAGAAAACATTTGAATGTATTCGCTTACAGGTATAAAATAACATATGTAAAGACCTCTGTAAATATAAAATATAAAACTATTCATACATATTCAAACTAAAATCAATAAATGGCGTGTTTTCTGAAATTCAGATGCTTTTTATGGAATAAATCGGCTTTGTTCATTCAATAAAATATAAATCAAAAAGATATTTTAATTCATATTTAGCTTAATTTTAAATATAAACTACAAATAAAGGAAGAAATCTTTCCTTTTTAACTCAAAAGGTTTATAATTTTATAAAATAGTTTTTTTCAAACGACCTAACTGGAAGAATGTATCCTAAATAGGATTTACATTAAAGATCTGATGAGCGGGATTAATATTTTCAAGGCGCTCAGCTCCGAGACCCGGATCCAGATTCTGCAATTATCAGGCCGCCCCTACCTGCCGACTGGAAACTAAGGACAGCATCATCGGCGACTTCGACGAGCCGCATTACTTCGCTGAGTTCTACCTATTTCCGCAACGCCTACGCGAAGCGCCTGCTGTTCTATGAGTGAGATCAACAGCCGGTTTCATTGAGATTTCCTGCACAGCACAAAGAGTCCCGCTCCCCTATAAGGGTTGCGGGACTCTTTGCATATTAGCAGATTAGCAGGCCATTCCTTTGCCATTACGGCAGCGAGTTTATAAGAACCCGCTCTTTATTTCCCGCCGTCCTTCACCGGGATACCGAAATCCGGCGTACCGTCTTCATTCCAATGCAGGCGCTGGGCCCGGGTATGGCGGTTCGGATCGTAGAGCGGATCTCCGGTAATCTCCTTATAGTTGCGGGCATGGTAGATTAACACATCCTTCCGGCGTACCGTCTTCATTCCAATGCAGGCGCTGGGCCCGGGTATGGCGGTTCGGATCGTAGAGCGGATCTCCGGTAATCTCCTTATAGTTGCGGGCATGGTAGATTAACACATCCTCACCGTTCTCATCGACCGTGAAGCTGTTGTGCCCCGGGCCATATTGCCCGTTCTCCTCACTCGTCTTGAAGACCGGCTCAGGATGTTTGGTCCAGGAGGCGGCATCCAGCAGATCGCTGTTCTCATCGGCGGTGAGCAGTCCCATGCAGTAATTATAGTCGGTCGCACTGGCCGAGAAGCTCATGAAGATCTTGCCGTTACGCTTCAGAACAGCTGCGCCTTC
>NZ_JUEI01000151.1:0-10155 GCF_000802655.2 Paenibacillus sp. IHB B 3415
GCGAACGCCAGCGGCAGGCTTATTGTGTCCGCGGACATCCCCAGCGGGCTGGACGCGGACACGGGCGAGACGCATGAGCCCTGCATTCATGCGGCGGTGACCGTCTGCCTCGCGTTCCTCAAACGCGGGCTGCTGCAGTATCCCGGCGCCGGAGCAGCTGGGCAGGTGGTGGTCCGCTCCATCGGCATCCCCGCTGCCCTGGCGCGTGAGAGCGGCGTCCGGGTCAGCCTGCTGACGCCGGAAGTGCTGCGGACACGTCTGCAGGTCGACGTGTCGCGCCGCCGTTCGCCCGAAGGCCACAAGGGCACTTACGGGCATGTCCTGCTGGCAGCAGGAAGCCTGCGCATGAGCGGCGCCGGCCTGCTGTGCGCCCGCGCTGCGCTGCGCGCCGGCTGCGGGCTGGTGACGTGGGCGCTGCCGGATAAGCTGCTGCCCTATGTGATCGGCTGCGCACCTGAGCTGATGCTGGCCCCGGTATCCGGCGGCGACGGGGAATGGAATGCCGGTACGGCGGCTGAAGTGCTGCAGCTAAGCGGAAGCCGCGATTGTATAGCTGTCGGCCCCGGTCTTGGCCGGTTCGAAGGAGATACGGATTGGCTCCGCAGACTTTGGGAGGAGACGGAGTCTCCCCTGATTCTCGATGCGGATGCGCTGAATATACTGGCGGATGCCGATTACGGGTCCTGGAGCCGCCGCCATCCGGTAATTCTGACCCCGCATCCCGGGGAGATGGCCCGGCTGGCAGGGACTTCTACAGCCCAGGTGCAGCGTGACCGGATCGGACTGGCGCTGTCTTATGCCGCAGCGCACGGCGTGATCCTAGTGCTTAAGGGAGCCCATACAGTAATAGCAACGCCCGAAGGACAGGCTTATGTTAACATCACGGGTCATCCGGGAATGGGAACCGGCGGCGCGGGGGATGTGCTGACAGGAATCATCTCCGGCCTGCTGGCCCAGGGCCTGGATGCTGCACAAGCGGCAGCCTTTGGGGTCTATCTCCATGGGCCGCCCGGAAGCGGGCCAACCCGGCGGCCTTGATCGCCGGGGATATTATTGAGGCGCTGTGAACCGTAACTCCTGAGCTGCTGCGGCTCATTATCTATACACCATACCTTACCCGTGATCCTGCCGCTTCTGCTGCGCCCGTGCGAGTCTAAGGGGAGAATTGCTCTGCCCTGAATGGATTAATATTACGGCTCTGCCAGCGGCGGTACTGTATCAGAACAAGACCAGGCAGAGCAGCGGAATAAACAAGGCGAAGAAGGGAAGCAGGAGCGGGTAGCGTTCGCCGGCAATCTGGGCGAACCGGAACAACAGCAGCACTACAAGTCCGGCAAGACCGCTGGTCATTGCATCGCCGCCCTGCTCAGAAGCCAGCCACAGGCCGGCTCCAAAGCCGGCTACGGCGTATAACACCAGGGCCGGACTGAGCGAAGTGGACCGGAACATGCGCAGCAGGGCATCGGCAAGTATCGCTGCCGGTAAGCCGTAAGCGTAAATGGCATACGGCACCGATACCGGCCAGCCATCCGGCACTCCGCCTTCGTATCCATGGCCGAGCATAAACAGGGAAACGAGAATAAAGGTCAGTCCGGCGGCCGACAGCTTGGTCAGTGCGTACATGCCCGCAGTCAGGCGGACAGAAGGCAGATCATAATCCTTATGTGTGGTCATCGCTTAACATCCTTTCGGGGTGGGTGAAGAGCACGGCCGGAATGACCGGACGAATCCGGAGCATGAATCAGCTTGTAACCATGTCCCCTCCGTTAACATGAATACAGGTGCCTGTTACATAGGAAGCATCAGGGCTGGCCAGATAGACATAGGCTCCTGCCAGCTCATAGGGCTGTGCCGCCCGCTTGAACGGGGTGTCTGTGCCGAATACACTGACCTCTTCAGCGGAATAGCTGGAAGGAATCAGCGGTGTCCATACCGGACCGGGAGCCACACTGTTGACACGGATGCCGCTGTCCGCCAGTGAAAGAGCCAGGGAGCGGGTGAAGGAGACAACGGCGCCTTTGGTGGATGAGTAGTCAATGAGCTCCTTGTTGCCCTGGTAAGCGGTAATGGAGGCGGTGTTAATAATGCAGCTTCCTTTGTGCAGATGCGGGAGTGCGGCCTGGGTCAGGAAGAAGAAAGGGAAGATATTGGTGCGGTAGGTCTGGTACAGCTGCTCCTCCGTGATATCCAGAATGCTCTTCTGCGGATATTGGACGGCGTGGTTATTCACCAGAATGTCCAGCTTGCCGAAGGTCCGCACGGTGTGCTCCACTGCTTCGAAGCAGCACTCTTTATAGCGCAGATCCGTCTCAATCCGCAGGCAGCAGCGTCCAAGCTCTTCTATCCGGTGCTGCGTAGCTGCGGCATCAGAAGCTTCGTCCAAGTAAGCGATGGCAATATCTGCCCCTTCTTTGGCAAAAGCGATGGCAGTTGCTCTTCCAATGCCGCTGTCTCCGCCGGTAATCAGGGCAACCTTTCCTTTGAGCCTGCCGCTGCTGCTCTCAGGGTTCTCGCTGATCGGACGCGGATTCATCAGACTCTCCAGACCCGGCTGGCGGTCCTGGTGCTGTGGGGGGAAGGCGATAGGCTGCACGCGGCATACCGTCTTTTCTCCGTAATAGGGGTAAACGGGATTCATCGGGTGATACTCCTCCTTGTCTGTTGGCTCTCCGTATATTGGTATGCATGCGCCCAGAAAAGCGTGCGCCGCAGTCCTCTTCTGGGCGATCCTTAAGACGGTCTTATCTTTACATACTAAAAACTTAGAAATGGAGAGAATAACTAATGCTATACAGACCAATGACAGCCGATGATTACGAGGCAGCTTATCAATTATGGAAGAATACGGACGGGATGGGTCTTAGTGAAGCAGACTCGCGCGGGGAAATTATCCGTTATCTGGAGCGTAATCCGGGAATCAGCCAGGTGTGTGTGGATGAGGACGGTACACTTGCGGGTACAGCGGTGTGCGGACATGACGGGCGCAGAGGATATATGTATCATGTGGCTGTCAGCAGCAGCAGCCGGGGTAAGGGTGCCGGGCGTGAGATGGTCACACGCTGCCTGGAGAGACTGCGGGAGGAAGGCATCAGTAAATGCCATCTGATGGTCATCGGGCATAACGCTCTGGGCCGCAGCTTCTGGTCAGGCACCGGCTGGCAGGAGCGGGATGGCCTTGTGCTGTTCTCGCGGAACAGCTGATAGTTCACAAACAATGTAATAGTGTAGCTTTTGTGCGGACGCAGTATAATATATAGGAGCTTTACAAATGACTTGCACTATTCTATGTGCAATGTCGAATTTTGATAGCGGGAGACCTGAGCGATGCGGTTTAAAGATGTATTCTCAATTATCGGTCCGGCGATGGTCGGACCTTCCAGTTCGCATACAGCGGGGGCGGCGCGGATCGGCAGAGCGGCACGCCAGGTGCTCGGTGAAATGCCGCGTACGGCAGAAGTCACGTTCTTCGGTTCTTTTGCGGCCACGTATCAGGGACATGGAACAGACCGGGCTATTGCCGGAGGTCTGCTGGACTTTACCACCGATGACCACCGGTTGCCGGATTCCATAGAGCTTGCGGCCGAAGCCGGAATGGAGATTTCCTTCGGCCAGGGAACGGGCTTGTTCCCCCATCCCAATACGGTCCGCTTGCGGCTTACCGGCAGCGAGAGCGGCACAGAGCTGATGCTTACCGGGATCTCGATCGGCGGCGGCAATATCGAAATTGTTGATATTGACGGGTTCGGCGTGAAGCTTACCGGCATGTATCCAACCGTGCTGATTAATCATATGGACTATCTGGGCGTACTGGCCAGCGTTACGGATGTAATGCGGCAGGGCCAGTGCAATATTGGACATATGTCGCTGGACCGCAAGAACCGCAGCGGAGCAGCCTTGACGGTGCTGGAGCTGGATGAAGCCGCTACACCGGAGCTGCTGCGGAATCTGCGGGCGCTGCCGGCTGTGAAGTCCGTGAAAGTCGTCGATTTGAATGAACAGGCACATGAGCAGAAAGGAAAGGACATTACATCATGAATTTTCAAACACTCAGCCAGCTGGCTGTATTATGTGAAGAGCGGGGTCTGGGAATCGGCGCTCTGATGCTTGAGGAGCAGAGCGCGGAGTCGGGGCGTTCCAAGGAGCAGGAGTTCGCTACCATGAGCCAGTATTACGGCGTAATGAAGGAAGCGGTGCACCGCGGCATGCATGAAGACACCACCTCACGCAGCGGTCTGACAGGACTTGACGCCCAGCGTGTGGCTGCTTACAATGCAGCGGATGAACCTTGCCTTGGCGGTCCTGCCGGCCAGGCCATGGCGTATGCTCTTGCGGTTTCGGAAGTGAATGCTTCCATGGGGCGGATTATTGCTACGCCGACCGCAGGCTCCTGCGGAATCATTCCCGGGGTGTTCCTGAGCTGTCAGGAGCGCTTCGGCTGGGAGGATGACTATATGGTTACCGGCCTGTTCGCGGCTGGAGCCATCGGGTATGTTATTGCCAACAATTCCTTTGTATCGGGAGCGGAAGGCGGCTGTCAGGCCGAGGTCGGCTCAGCCATCGGGATGGCGGCAGGCGCCTTGACCGAAATGCGCGGCGGCACACCGGCGCAAGCCGTGCATGCCGTAGGGCTGGCACTCAAGAATACACTGGGGCTGATCTGTGATCCGGTAGGCGGACTTGTGGAGATTCCATGTATTGTCCGTAACGGCTTCGGCGCCGTCACGGCGCTTGCTGCGGCGGATATGGCACTGGCCGGTGTCCGCAGTGTGATTCCGTCCGATGAAGTGATCAAGGTCATGCTGGAGGTGGGCTCCGCCATGCCCGAGAAGCACCGCGAGACGGCGGGGGGCGGACTGGCGCAGACGCCAACCGGCCGCCGGATTATGAAGGGTTTACGGAACAAGAAATAATCTGCGGAGCTTTCGGACGGGCCATTTTTTGCGGGGCTACAGCATACGGAACCGTTCAAGCTGATCCCACAGCCCCTCACGCCGGAGGATTTCCTCCTGCTTCGGTCCCATCAGGTCGAAGTGGGGAAAAGGCTGGCGGTTATGAATATATTGCGGCGGAAGACCGTTCTTCCTGCACCACTCCCTCAGGCGGGGGAGATCACTGCACCCGACCTTGGTCACTGTGGTGATGTCAGGAAAACGCTTGTCCAGCCAGTAATGCGTAAGGAACGCGATTTCACCAGCGGAGACCGCTTGTTTCCAGCGGGCTAGCTCTGCTCTGTTAATGCCAAAGGCCATAGCTGTCATCATCCTTATTGATCATAGTGAATTGATTATATACAAGAATATAAGATATTTCCGGAAAGGGGAGAAGAACATGAACGGGCAAGTTAGAGCGGATATCCGCCCCGGAATTCAGGTTGATATTGTACTGAAGCAGGATCAGGCGACCGGCAAACTCACACATGGCGCGGTTAAAGACATCCTGACCAATTCGCCCCGCCATCCGCACGGAATCAAAGTGCGGCTGACTGACGGACAGGTAGGACGGGTCAAGAACATTACAGGCTAAGCAGTATACAGAAGAATGAAGAAGCGCCGCGAGCCGGGGCGGCTGTGTCCCTTGGGCAGCCGCCGGGGTAAGAGGCGCTTTTTGATTTGCGTACAGGATCATGTGCCCTGCTTAGCGGCCCATGAATTCCTCTACATACTGGGCGCCGCGAGCCGGGGCGGCTGTGTCCCTTGGGCAGCCGCCGGGGTAAGAGGCGCTTTTTGATTTGCGTACAGGATCATGTGCCCTGCTTAGCGGCCCATGAATTCCTCTACATACTGGTCGGCCTTGGTCTGATTACATAAATTGCAGGCGCAGACACAGTTGTCCGGCGTAGTGTGCCCGCCCTTGGCACGGGGCAGCAGATGGTCAATGGTATCCCCGTATAAGCCGCAGAAATAGCAGATATACTGGTCCCGGGTCAGAATATAGGCGCGGAAATCCTTATTGCTGTATAAGCGGCGGATCGTACGGCGGTTCACGACAACTGCGGCATGCTCCCGGACAAGCGTTACCGCAAGCTCAAGATCGATCTCCTGATGCCAGCGCCGGCCTTTGTCGCTGTGCCCGCGCATCAGAATCATACCCTTGCCTGAAGGGATGAGCGCAGAGGCATCCTGGGGATCGGGCTTCGGTCCGCGCTGCTGGGGGATCGTGCGTCCCGTTTCAGCACTGCGCGGACGTGCCCTGCCCTTGAGGCCGGAGGTACCCGGGCTGCCGCGGCCTTCCTTGGCACGTTCGGGCAAGGAAGGCTGACGGCCCAAGGCAGCAGGCGGTTTGGCAGCTCCGGAGCCCGCTGCAGAGATCGAGACCAGTGTCTTATCCCGCTTGGCAGTCCCCGTACCGGGTGGACGCTCCGGCAGTGCGGGTGCCGCGCTTGCACGCGGCGGCGCAGCCGCAGCCCCTGCTTCGCGTAGCTTGCGGCATTCCCGGCAGGCTCCGCGCCGGGAGATTCCCTTGGAGCGCTTGCCTGTGCGTCTGCGGAATTCGGAGAGCGGCTTAAGCTGATGGCAATAGGCACATTGTTTGGATGGAGGAAGAATAGTTTCAGTCATAAGTATACTTGGCAGGACGGCCCTCAGCCGCAACTGTCCAATCCCTTCTGTATTTTGAAATAGAAACTTATTTACGGTATACCGTCATGTGATTTCATTGATTTGATAATAGTATAGCGTAAAGCACAGGTATTCACACAGCATGCGCCAAAAGCCGCAAATCTCCAGGGCTGTGAAATCCTTCTTCGCAGTCTTGAAGAAAAACCCGTAAACTCGCAAGGTAAGGCTGTAAATTGATGATGAGGCTTGTATAGGAATACAATATTTATGAACCAGAGAGGAGGAAGCTGAATGACCGTTAGTGAAAAAAAGCCCGGGGCCGTAAGACTGCTGTTTGTGCTTCAGGCATTCTTAGGCCTTGGAGCTGTCGCCGGAGGGCTGGTCCTGCTCGCCGATCCCAGTGGTGAAATGATTGGAATGCCGGCGTCCCTACTGGAAAGATCTCCGTTTGACAGTTATGCAATTCCCGGCATTCTGCTGCTGGTCATTTTTGGGCTGCTGCCGCTAATGGTGCTCTATGGTCTTTTTAAGCAGCCTGAGTGGTCTTGGGGCTATGCGCTGACCCCGTTTAAGGCGCTGCATGCAGCATGGAGCTTCTCGCTCTATATCGGCTTTGGGCAGATTATCTGGATTATGGTGCAGACGTATATGATGGATACAGTCAGTATTGTTCATGTTTTCTACATGTCTCTGGGCATGCTGGTTCAGATCGTTACGCTGCTGCCTGCGGTACAGAGATATTTTATGCTGGACGGCCGTTCTGAAAGAAGTTAGAATGACAGTGAACATAAAAGGGCTTTCATTTGGGCCGCGGGAGTGAACCGGAAGTGACTACCATATATGATATTGCCAAAAGAACCGGCTATTCACCAACCACGGTATCCAAGGCGTTCAATAACTACTCTGACGTGCGGGAGAAGACGCGGCAGGAAATACTGCGTACCGCCCAGGAAATGGGATATCTGCCTAATGCGCATGCGCGTACACTGACGACCAAGAAATCCTGGACAATCGGTGTGCTGTTTGTGGAGAATACGGGAGCGGGTATCCGCCATCCTTTCTTCAGTGCAGTTATTGAGAGCTTCAAGCAGGTTGCCGTAGCCAAGGGTTACGCCCTCATGTTTATCTCGAAGGATGTCGGCGGCAAGCAGAGCGGATATCTGGAGAACTGCCGGATTCGCGGAGTCGATGGGGTTGTAGTGTTCCTTTCCGATTATGAGGATCCTTATTTCCGTGAGCTTCTGGAGAGTGATATTCCTACAGTGGTTCTCGATTTCGAAACGGCGTTGTCGCATACGGTCTGCTCGGATAATATGACTGGTGCACTGCAGGCAGTGGAATATCTGGTATCGCTCGGACACCGCAGAATTGCCCATATTTCGGGAGGCGGGAATACGTATCCGGGACAACAGCGGGAGCTGGGGTACAGAGCGGCGATGGAGCAGCAGGGTTTTGAGGTGCCGGACGAATATGTTGCCGAGGGAGCATTCTACTCTCTGGAGAACGGCTACGGCGCAATGAAGTCTTTGCTTGAGCTGCCGGAACGGCCGACGGCTGTGTTTGCTTCAGGTGACTTGCTTGCACTGGGTGCCGTGATGGCTGCCAAGGATCAGGGCCTGTCTGTACCGGAGGATATTTCAGTCATGGGTTATGATGATATTGAGCTTGCCGGATATGTTACACCTGCGCTGACCACCGTCCGCCAGAACACGGAGCTGCTGGGTACCCGGGCGGCGGAGCTTTTGCTGGCTTCGATGAACGGCCCGCGTACAAATCAGGAGGCGCTGGTTCTGCCTGTAGAGATCATCGTCAGAGATTCCTGTGCACCGCCGGGCAGGAGATAAAGTGCGTTCAACCGGGAATGCATTTTTTTTCAGCAAAATCGAAACCGGTTTCGATTTCTTTCGTTTTTATTCCGGTTTTAAATTATGAAGGAGTGAATCCACATGCCAACCGTTCAAACCGTAGTAACCGCCAAAGATACAGCAGATCGTCTGAGCTCCAGGGAAGGTATTCAGTTCAAGGCGGCAATCCCCGGTACAACAGCAGATATACTGCTGCAGCCGGAGCAGGAGTTTCAAACAATCATTGGTTTTGGCGGCGCTTTCACTGAAGCGGCTGCGTATACCTTGTCCCGGATGAGTCCGGAGAAACGGGCAGAGGTCATCCGGCGTTATTTTCACCCGGTGGACGGCCTGAATTACAGTATGGGCCGCGTGCATATTCATAGCTGTGACTTCGCGCTCGGCAACTATACCTATGTGCAGGATGAGGATACGGAGCTTGCGACCTTCGATATTTCGCATGATCACCAGTGGGTCCTGCCGCTCATTAAGGATGCTATGGAGGTAAAAGGAGGGCCCTTCACGATGCTGGCTTCGCCTTGGAGCCCGCCGGCCTGGATGAAAACAAACGGGGAGATGAATAACGGCGGTTCGCTGAAGCCGGAATATGCTGCAGTCTGGGCGCGCTATTATACCAAATTCATCGAGGCTTACCGCAAAGAGGGCGTTCCGGTCTGGGCGGTGTCGGTGCAGAATGAGCCGGCGGCAGTGCAGACCTGGGACTCCTGTGTATACACTGCTGAAGAAGAACGCGATTTCGTCAAAAACCACCTCGGCCCGGTGATGCGCGAGGCCGGAATGGAGGATGTGAACATCGTCATCTGGGATCACAACCGCGATATTATGATTGAGCGCGTGATTCCGATTCTGTCCGATCCGGAAGCAGCGCAGTATGTATGGGGAACCGGAATCCACTGGTACGGCGGCGAGGAGTTCGACAAGGTGGAGAAGGTGCATGAGCTTTTCCCGGATAAGCATGTGCTCTTCACCGAAGGCTGCCAGGAAGGCGGCGTGCGTCTGGGGGAATGGTTCACGGGTGAGCGCTACGGCCGGAATATGATCGGCGATCTGAATGCCTGGACAGAGGGGTATCTGGACTGGAATCTGGTGCTGGATGAGACGGGCGGACCGAACCACGTGGGAAATCTCTGCGATGCTCCGGTGATTGCGGATACGACTACGGACGAGGTTCACTATAACAGCTCGTATTATTACATCGGGCATTTCAGCAAATTCATTGCGCCGGGTGCTGTGAGGATCGGGCTGCAGTCGGCTGCCGAAGGCGTACTGTCAGCGGCGTTCCGCAATCCGGACGGCAGCATCGCTGTTGTATTGATGAATGAAGGCGAAGCAGAACGCTCCCTGACGCTTGGCTTCGGCGGTGAAATCGCTGAGTGCACATTGCCTGCACATTCCATTGCCACACATCTGATTTCGCAAGGTTAAGCTTGCGATGGGGAAGAAAGGAAGCGCAGAGCGGGCAGAGTTGACTCATACGGCAAGCTTGGAGTATGGAGGTGGAGGGGGGAATTTTGTAGGTAAGTAGGCTAGATGCGTGGAAGCTGGGAGTTAAGTAGTT
The DNA here is from genome assembly GCF_000802655.2 of Paenibacillus sp. IHB B 3415. Classification (NCBI taxonomy): domain Bacteria; kingdom Bacillati; phylum Bacillota; class Bacilli; order Caryophanales; family Paenibacillaceae; genus Paenibacillus; species Paenibacillus sp. IHB B 3415. The sequence continues at coordinate 9,981 of NZ_JUEI01000151.1, forward strand.
AGAAATAGGCGTTAGAAGCTGTAAGCTAAAGTTTGATTCGGAGTGAGTTCAAGCCCTTCCTAGCCGTCTGTTGCACTTTGTACACTAGATTCCTCCTATCTCCGCCGAAACTAGCGATCAATTGCCAGTACACTTGCACCAAACCTGACATGAGTAGATATGGAAAAATAACCCT
>NZ_JUEI01000152.1:0-5502 GCF_000802655.2 Paenibacillus sp. IHB B 3415
GGGCGCGGTAAGCCGCCGGGCCGTAGACGGCCTCGATGCGTTCCCGCGCCAGGCTGCCAATGGCCCCCGCCATGGCCGGAGCGGCCAGCAGCGTGTTCACCCGCTCGGCCAGCGCACCGATGTCGGCCGCAGGCACAAGCAGCTCGCCGCAGCCTGCAGCGTTCAGAATCTCCCGCAAGCCGCCGGAATCATAAGCAACCACCGGCTTGCCGAAGGCATAGCCTTCGAGCGCCGTCATGCCGAAGCCTTCACGGATCAGGCTGGGAACGACCAGCAGATCCATGGCGCAGTAGGCTGCGGGCAGACATTCTTCATATCCGACAAATCTGAACCGGGAGGTTAGCCCCTCCAGCTTCACCTTGCGGACACAGCGTTCATAGTAGCTTTTGTCTCCGGGGGAACCCACTACAATGTAACGGGCTGCCGGATGCTGCTCATGGACAAGGACAGCCATTTTGACGAAATGCTCCAGACCTTTTTCTTTATTAATGAAGGAAGAGACATAACCGATCAGCGGTTCCTCCGGCGCTACCTTCAGTTCACTCCGCCGTTCTCCCCGGAGCTTGCTCCAGGCTTCAAACATCATTTCCGTTTCATTCCAGGACGGGGGAAGCTGGGTCACCTTGCCTTCACGGATATCCTCGGGGAAGCAAGCCGCAGCCGTCTGCGAGATGGCCAGAATCTCATCGCTGTAGTTATGGATCAGCTCCACGCTGATCGGAGTGAATTCGTTATCCGTAATGGTCTCGGAGATCTTCCACACCACCGGAATGCCCAGTGATTTCGCTGCCATCGGCGGCAGTGCATGCACACAGGTACTGGAAATAATGAACGACGGGCGCACACCCGCAAGCCAGTCACTCAGCTCCTGGTACTCCCGGCTCTCCTGAAGCTTGCGGATGTCTGCCGGAAGGCCTGCGTATGGAGTGTACATTCCATAGACAAGCGGAATAGATAACAGCTGGACATTGATTCCGTAGCTCCGAGCCAGGCGCGTCAGCTTCCCGTCCTGCGGGGCTACGAGAATACAATTAAAGTAAGGAGACAGCTCCCGGCTGAAGAACAACAGCAGCTTCTCCGCACCCGTAATACTGCGTGTATTGGAAACATGGGAAAAGAGGACGATTGTAGCTTTGTCGGCCATGGTGTCTCGGCGCTCCCCCGCGAGGGGCTGTGGAGCAGCCATTCACCTCCCTAAAAGTTTTACGAGCACTCACTGCAGAGTATTTCTTCGTGTAAAACTCGCTTCGGAAGCATTCGCTTAAGTTTTACGAAGCTTAGCATCAGGGCAATTTCATCGCAGTAAAACTCGCTTCGAAAGCATAAACTTAAGTTTTACGAGCATTCACTGCAGAGCATTTCTTCGTGTAAAACTCGCTTCGGAAGCATTCGCTAAGTTTTACTTTCTTTCATCCGGTGGATATCCGCCGCAAGCAGGCTAACATCATAACCCGGTACTCCATCCAGTATATTGAGGGGGCACAGATGCCGGCACGACACCTGTCCCCTGTGATGCGCACATTTTTGAAGCGTTCTGCGGGGATTTAGCCGTAAATGACCTTCAGCAGCTGGTTCAGGCGTATGGTGTAGGTGTGGTCCTTCAGGGTCCGTTCAAAAGCGCGCAGCGCCATATCCCGGCGTTCCTCCTCATGCGTCAGGTAGAAACGGATTTTATCCATCATTTCCTGCGGGCTTGAGAAGGTATCAATCTCTTCCCCGACCTTATAGAAGGAACCCATGTCATCCCTGGCGTCGCTGAGCTGCAGCGTGCCGCTGGCGGCGATTTCGAAGGTGCGGGGATTCGGCGATGCGGCCGGAATATACAGCGTATTGTTATTGGCTACCTCATCAATGTGCGAGCGGTGTAGGTTGATGACAATCTTCGAACCGCTGTAGGTGACTGCCGTTTCCTGCGGAGACATCCATTTGCCAATCTCAATCCGGTCACCATAGATAGGTGCTTCCGGCAGACGGTCCCACCAGATTCCGTTAATCACCGTGTTGTAGCTCATCAGCTCAGGCATAATATCGCGGAAGAAATTGATCCGGTTCCAGTAAGCAGACCCGATGAAGCTGACATCGCGGCTGACCTGCGAACGTCCGGTAGTCGGGCGGTAATGCTCGCGGTGGGCGGCAAAAGGCAGATAATGAACTTCAGTGCACCCGAGGCCGCGGTAGAACTCCACGCAATTACGCTCCAGAGTGAATACATAGTCATAGTGGGCGACGATTTTCATGGTGAAATCCGTATAGTACGGATCATCGGTGAGCCATATCGCAGTCTTAATGCCTCTTCCGCGCAGAACAGCGACCTGATCCAGCGGTAAATCCAGACCGTCCAGGACCAGGACCAGATCCGGACGCTGGGCCGAAACCAGCTCCACCAGATTCTGGCGCACATCCGTAATGGTCACCTGGGCGGTCAGTCTTTGCAGGGCGAAGAGTACCGCATCATCAAGCGGAGAATACGGATACCCTTTGCCTGAAGCCACATACATGACATGGATATTGCGTACCGGAAGCGGCTCTTCCGGCCGGCCGTCCAGAATCGCCAGGCGTCCGCGCAGGTAACCTTCATCGTATCCGACCTTGAAGCCGGTCAGGCGGCCACTCAGTTTCTGCTCTTCCGCAGGGGTCCGCGGCAGAGGCGGCGCAGGCATTATAAATTGATTATTCATGTTTATTCGCTCCTTCTATCCCATAATGGATTTTCACCCTTGTGCAGCAAGAACTCCCAGCAAATGAGGCAGACGCGCGGTAAACGTGTGGTGGCGCAGCGTCGTCTGCAGTCCCCGCAGCGCATACTGGCGGCGCTCCTTCTCATGCTTCAGGTAATAGTCAATTTTGCTTTTCAGCTCGTCGGCAGAGGCAAAGGTCTCCAGATCGTGACCCGGACGGTAGTGGCTGCCCAGATCCTCACGGACATCGGTCAGCTGCATCGTTCCGCAGGCACTGATCTCATAGGTCCGGGGATTAATGGAGAGGGACGGCAGCTGGAAGGTATTCCGGTTATCCTGCCCGCCTTCCCATGGACGGTGAATATTAATGACAAGCTTGGCACCGCTGTAATAGTTGGCCGTTTCCTCGGGAGGGATGAAGCCGCTTTTGATGAATGGAGACAGTTCCTCGAAGGTTTTCAGCCGTTCCCAGAAGCCGCCGGCGATCAGCACCTTCTTGCCGCGGAGGAACGGGGCCAGCTCATCGAACAGCTCCGTCCGGTTGCGGAAGGCATTGCCGATAAACACAACATCGTATTGATACTGCGGTCCGGTACGGCGCGGGTAGAACATCTGCGGGTTGACGCACAGCGGAAGGTAATGCACTGAAGTCACACCCAGCGAACGGTAGAATTCCACGCAGCCCAGTTCGTGTGTAAACACGTAATCATAGTGCCGGCAAATGACTGATGTGTCCTCGGTAAAATAAGGGTCATCCACAAACCAGATCGCTGCCGGAATACCCAGTTTTCTTATTTCCGTAATTTGTTCCAGATGATTCTCGGGAAACACATGCAGCCCGTTCATCACAAGCACCGCTCTCGGCGACTCACGCGATGCCACCTCCAGCATGGTTTCCGGAGAACAGATAATTAGCTCACTGACCAGCTGCCGCAGCGCTTCTGCTACACCCGTGTCTATCGCCTGAAACCCTTGGGGAACATACATCAGCTTGAACGGCCGGCACGCACCCACTACAGGAGAATTCAGACGCTTCACGGCTTCACACAAGCCGAGACGGTATCCTTCCGTGTAACCGTCACGGTAATCCCGCGGACGCACGTTTCTTTTTTTTGCTTTCACGGCCTTCACCCTGCCCCGTCATATTCTCAAGACAGTGTACTATATGCGGAGTCAGCATCCGCCTCATGGACATCTGTCTGTATCGCGGCGAAATTGGCACATGCCCCCTGTCTTTCGCCCGCATGGCCCGAACCTTTGCAGATTTCATCCACTCCAGTTCCCCGCAAAGTGAGGGGTTAGCGCCGAAGCCTTTAGTCAGGTACTTTGCGGGCACCCCAAAATTCATATAGAATCGAAGGAACAGTTTTTCCATCTATCCGGCTAAGAGGAGGGATTTAGAAATGAGTTCGATGTATGACCCGATGCTCTATCTCCGCCATGTAGACCTGCTTCGTGAACAGGTGCCTTCCTTTGACACCTATCCGTTTAATCTGCCGGTGGTGCGGGCTTTGGAGCGGATTGCTTTTCGGAAGCAGGTCACATTTCTTGTAGGGGAGAACGGGACTGGGAAATCGACTGTACTGGAGGGAATCGCAGCCGCCTGGGGGTTCAATCCGGAGGGCGGGACGCTGAACTTCTCTTTTAACACCCGAGCCTCGCATTCGAGTCTCTATGAATACCTGCGGATTGCCAAAGGGGTCAAGCGGCCGAAGGACGGCTTCTTCCTGCGTGCGGAGAGTTACTACAATGTGGCTACTTATATCGATGAGCTGGACGAAGACCCGGAGGCTGGGAGATCCATCAAAGACTCCTACGGCGGCAATTCTCTGCATGAGCAGTCCCATGGAGAATCCTTCTTCTCCACTTTCGTCCACCGCTTCGGCGGACAGGGCATCTATATTCTGGACGAGCCGGAGGCGGCCTTGTCCCCCTTGCGGCAGATGTCGCTGCTGGTGCGGATGCATGAGCTGGCAGCGCAGAACTCCCAGTTCATCATCGCCACTCACTCCCCGATTCTGATGTCCTACCCGGGTGCGGATATATTCCTGCTGGAGGGAGAGAATATCACGCCTGTGGCTCTGGAAGACACGGACCACTATACGGTGACACGGGCCTTCATGACCGACCGGCAGAGAATGCTCCGTGAGCTGCTGGGTGATGATTATGCTTCGGATGCTTCGGACACATAACAGAATAAAATCACCCTAACGGGTGAATTAGGCTGGAGCTATGCAGCCTGTGCAGCTGATGTAGATTTCAAGCCCATCTCACATTGCTCTATTCTGACTATTTTTGTTTGGGGCAGCCGCCGGTAAAATCAGGGGCACTTTTGCCCCTCATTCCCGCCTGCCGCCCTCTTTCGGCGGAATCAGAGGGATTTATCCCTTTAATTTTCTCCTACCGCCCCCGCCCTCTTTCGGCGGAATCAGAGGGATTTATCCCTTTAATTTTCTCCTACCGCCCGCTTTTGGCGGATTCAGAGGGATTTATCCCTTTAATTTTCTCCTACCGCCCACATTCGGCGGAATCAAAGGGATTTATCCCTTTAATTTTCTCCTACCGCCCTCTTTCGGCGGAATCAGAGGGATTTATCCCTTTTTTCTCCTGCCGCCCATTTTTGACGGATTCAGGTGCACAAATGCTCCTCATTCCCGTCTGCCGCCCGCTCTCGGCGGATTCAGGGGCACTTTGCCCCTCATTCCCGCCCGCCACCCACTTTCGGTGGATTCAGGGGCACTTTTGCCCCTCATTCCCGTCTGCCGCTCACTTTCGGTGGATTCAGGGGCACTTTTGCCCCTCATTCCCGCCTGCCGCCCACTTT
>NZ_JUEI01000153.1:0-7487 GCF_000802655.2 Paenibacillus sp. IHB B 3415
GCGCTGGCCGATCTGTATCAGATCGGCCTGAGCGGGATCTTCTGCAGCGCAGCCCAGCGGACCGAAGCGCTGCTCCGGGCGGCCTGCCTGACGTGGATCGCCCGGCAAGACAATATAGATGCTGCCGCCGGAGGATGGCAGTAGCAGCCGGTTAGACCGGTTGTGCCCAATCCATCCATGCTGCTCATCTCACTCAAACTGCTGCTAACGCCATAAGCACCACCACTGTCACGCGCCGATAATCAGGCCTCTGCTGCTCGCGCCTCAATCCCAACGATGCATCTCACTATATTCATACTGCTATACCGCCAGCCGACATCACTACCATTACCGTAGCCCCTCAGTGCCTAAGCGCATCTACTATAATAATAACCCGATTCCACCAGCCATCCAGGCTGTGTTGGAATCGGGTTTTATTATGCTCATAGAAAGAAGGGAATAAAGGTCACTTAGATATAAGGGAATCTCGCTATCCTGATAATTAAGCTCAAATCAGCATCTGCTTCAGTCCAAACAGGCCTGCAACTCGAGTTCTGGCTGAATGAAGTAGATATTAATAGACTTAGCTAAATCAAACCACGTTTGTGGCAGAAATCCGGTAACTATGACTGTAACTACGACAGTACCTATGACTGTAACTGTGACAGTACCTATGACTATGACACAACTGATGCGGTTAATAGCTGGTTTTATTACGAATGCGTTACGGCGTGCGTTTACTACTAAAATCCTGCACTAAATACAACATTCTCCGCGTAAAATCGGCTATAACTATGGATTGTTGTATGAAATACAGCATTTCTCATCCCCAAAGCCGCTCAGCGAGAGAATTCTTGTATTTTGTACAACAATCCTCTCAAACACCCAGGGATTTATGAATCAAAGTTGCAATTTATACAACATTTCTCCTTACCGCGCCTGCAACCGTGTCTGTGCCCGCGCCCTTGGCCGTGCCTGCAACCGTGTCTGTGCCCGCGCCCCCGGCCACGCCTGCAACTGTGGCTACAAACATCCCCAAGCCCGCGACTATGTTCCTGCCCGCAACCGTGCCGCAACCGTGCCCACGACCATGACCGGATGATCGTGAGCCATTCATCGCTAACATACCCACAGCAATTCCTAACCCAGCTGCACCGTAGCTCCTCCGGATATCCGGCAAGCCTCGTCCCCGGCGGTGATCCATACATCCACTGCCGACGGATTATAGACCATCTCACGGGAAGCGGAGAAGCGCAGTCCTTGTACAACGGACAAGTAGTCGGCAATCTCGATATTGGTGGCATACCAGATCTCTTCATGGCCGCCCATCATGGCGGCGAACTGCTCAAGCTCCTCCCAGTTATCATTGTCGTTGAATTCATAGCTGTGTCCCCATACATATAGCAGTTGCATATGGGAGAACCGGGGCTGCTCCTCCAGGAACTGCTTGCCAAGCGCCAGCATGTCGCGGTGATGGCAGGTGGGATGCCAAGCCAGCAGGTTGTCCGGCAGGCTGAAGCTGCCATGGGACTTTACAGTACGTGAATATTCGATTCCCAGCGCCGGCAGAACGCTCAGCACCTGATCACTGTAATCGCCGAACGGATAGGACATCCCCCTTACGGGATAGCCCGCTATCGCTTCCAGATGTCTGCGGTCCCTCAGAATCTCTTCGGCGATGCCCTCACGCGGGGTCATGGAGAGAAAGGGATGAGTGCTCGTATGTGCTGAAATCTCATGCCCCCCATAGAGGGAAGCCACTTCCTCTTCCGTGATGTAGCCCTCATTGCCGAAGAATCCTGAATTCAAATGGAAGGAGCCTTTTAGCCCATGCCGGTTAAGGATCTCCACAAGACGTCTGTCGTGGATTCTTCCATCATCCCAGCTTAATGTTAGCGCTTTAGTAACGCCGCCCGGAAAAAGATCAAATTTGATTTTCATTACCTGTTAGCCTCCCTGATTTCTCTCTATGTAGATTGAACTGGAAATTTATAATTTGGGATTTGTTCCTGACTCCGTGGAGGCCTTGCTCTTCGGGGCGCTGCCAGTCTGCCGATTTCTCTAAGTTACTTCTCCCATTATTAAATTTACAGGTCCAATCTATATAGAATGTGATCGTGAGCATGTGTTCCTCCTAATGACGGATACAGCCCCATCATGAACAATGCCAGAAATGAAAGCGATTAGCAAGATTCTTGTTAATGGACGGCATTCCGCCGCTTGACTACACTGGGGTGGCGAAGAGGGCGGTTCGGCAGCCCCAAGCTCTGGTCAGGACATCCACAAGGAGGAGCATTATGGAAGCAGTATCACGGACAGTACTCGAAGGGCATATAGCCGCGTCATTGAGCGGATGAAGGATATGAGAGGCTCCATTCAGGAAACGGCGCCTATTGGCATCATCTCGATGGACAACTGGGAATGGCCGCAGGGGGTTGGATTATTTGCCTTATACAGCTATTAGGGGCGAGGAGGTTCTATTGCACTTTGTACAACAGAAGAACATTAAATCAGCCTGGAATTTAAATCTGTTGTACATTATACAGCAGAAATTCAGGTTTCCGCTGTTTTTTGCCCCTTTTCCCATAATCAACTGTATGAAATGCAATAGAATATCATTTTTCCGCAATTCCAAAGGAGTTCTATTGCACAAAGTACAATCAGCCAAACCCGCAACATTACCCCGGTTGCCGATATTGAGAAAACTGCAGTTTTCCACTTGTCAGCCGCTACATTCCGGCCTTATGCATCCGGTACTCGGAGGGCGTGCACAGGAACACTTTTTTGAATTGTCTGGAATAATAATTATGATCCCGGAACCCGCTGTCCATGGCCACCTGTGAGATGGTTAATCCGGCATTGCGCAGCAGCGTGCAGGAATACTCCAGCCGTTTGCGGATGACATAATCCATGGGCGTCGTATGATAATTCCGGGTGAATACGCGGAGGAACTGGCGCTTCGACATATAAGCGAGATCTGCCAGAGACTGAAGTGAAATAGGCTGCAGGAAATGCTCCTCAATATAGGTAACCGCCTCACCGATCTGCAGCGCCCTGTTCTCCGTTCCGCCGCCATTCTGCCGGTAATATCGTGATAGTGTGCCGACAAGCGCGGTGAAATACGTACGGATCATCAGCCGGTAGCCGTCAGACTGCCGGTCATACTCCTCCAGAATCCGGTCCAGCAGAACATTAGCCTCTTCCAGCTGCGCGGGCTGCAAGGAGAGCATGCCTTTGAAATACATCTCTTTGCGGAAGAACGGCTCCAGATAGAACAGCGCCTGAAACCCCGGCAGGAGCTTCAGCTCCGGCAGCTGCAGCAGCTGATCGGGATGGAACATCACATTGATGTACTCAATATTCTGCACATTTTTGTACCCATGCGAAATATCGCTGTGGATAAAAAACACCTGACCCGCCGATACGGGGTACTCCCTTCCTTCAATGATATGAATCGCGCTTCCCTCCAGAATGACCACCAGCTCCGAGAAATCATGGCAGTGAACATAATAATCCTGAGTCAGCGGGCATTTCTGAATGCGGAAAGTAAAGCCGGGCTCGAGTCCTAAATCCCGTGCATAGAGTTTATTTGTCATGTCGTTATTATGCTAAAGAAGGGCATGATCGTCAAGGAACCGTTCCGCCGTTTGCGTTAATCTTAAGAGGAAGATGACACAAGGTTGGAGGGAATTTATGCAGCGATGTTTATATAGAGCCAAATGCAGAGAGGGCTGCGGCCCGGCTGCTTTTTTGGGCTCACAGGTGGAATTGCTTAATGAACGTATGGACTGGCTGGGCATTTCTTGGCTAAGCATCTTTCAAGACGGCCAGGGGCTGTTTCTATATTACGAATGCAGCGGCAAGGGGGTTGAGCCGGAGCAGCTGTTCCCGGGCGCAGTGGAGATTCTCATGGTCTGGCCGGGCGGGGAGTACCCGCGGCTGTGGGTGCCGATGATGGATATTTTTCATTATCAGCAGCCGGTGTCCGGGCAGCATTGGAAGCGTAACCAGGTTCTGGGGGCTCCCTACGGCAGGCTGGCAGTACTCAAGCCGGAGCAGGTCTCAAGCTATATCTATTACCATTATCAATATCAGGAGGAGCGCCCGGGAGACGGTGACAAATACGGAATCATCGGTCTTCATGAGAACCTGCTGTTCTTTTATTCCGAGCTGCCCGCAACCGTGGAGCCCGCTCCCTATACGGGGAAACTCACAACGAATCTGCGTCCGGAGCAGTGGGGAGAGGTTATGGAGCCGCATTTTATCAAGTGGAAGAATGTAGAGCCGGATCAGGAAATCTGGAAAAAGCTTACGCCTGTCCTAACGATCAACCTCCCGCAAAGGGGAAAAGGAGAATGAATATGCTGCGCACATCCATATGCCTGAACGGCGAATGGGATTTCATGCCGCTCTACGATCAGCCGCGCTGCCGCAGTCTTCCTGAGAGGCTGCAATATGAGGCGCGCAAGATACAGGTGCCTTCGAGCTGGCGCCACAGCTATAAGACGCCTTCGGGCAGCAAATTTGGAGAAGTACCGGACCATAACTTCGTGCCATTTGATGTTTACGGCTACCCGGGAGAATGGGATGCGGCCGAGGCTGGGGTGCTGCACCGTTCTTTTCAGGTGCCGGAGACTATGCTGGGGCAGCGGGTAGTGCTGCGCTTCGATGGAATCATGCAGAAGGCAGCGGTATATCTGGACCGCGAGCGGATTGCCGTCTGGGAGGACGGATATCTGCCTTTGCGGCTGGATATCACCCGGCTGGTGAAGCCCGGCCGGGAGCAGCAGCTGCATGTGGTATGCGGAAGCTTCGACATGGCGGTACTCCCTTCCGGGGAGGAGAGAATCACCGGACTTGCCGGTTCGTGGTTCGGCAGGATCGCAAGGGGAATATGGCAGGATGTCTTCCTCGAAGGCTACCCGCCTGTATCGCTGGAGGATCTCACGATCCGCACCTCTGTCCGGCAGGGCATGCTGGACGGTTCGTGGTTCGGCAGGATCGCAAGGGGAATATGGCAGGATGTCTTCCTCGAAGGCTACCCGCCTGTATCGCTGGAGGATCTCACGATCCGCACCTCTGTCCGGCAGGGCATGCTGGAAGTGGAGGCGCTAATGAGCACGGAGCCGGGTGGTCCTGCGATGGAATCGCTGCAGGTGTTCCTGAAAGTCAGGGAACGGAAGTCCGGCATCCGGGCTGTGGAGGAAGCTGATGCGCTGCCGGTGCTTGAAGCGGAAGCCGGAGTGGATGCCCTGCCTGCCCAGGCAGAAGAAGGACGGCAATTATGCTGGAACACCGGCAGCACGGAGTGGGGCGGAGCATCATTTGCGCTGCCCTGGCAGGATGCCGTGCTGTGGAGTCCGGATCACCCGGTTCTATATGAGCTGGAGCTGGAGCTTCAGGCAGACGGGGAAGTCCTCGACCGGCGGACCGACGTATTCGGCTTCCGGGAGTTCTGGTGCGAAGGCCCGCAGTTCATGCTGAATGGGATTCCCGTTAACCTGCGGGGCGATTCCTGGCATTTCCAGGGGGCGGCACAGCAGACAAAAGACTATATCCGCAATTGGTACCGTCTGTGCAGACAGGCGGGCATCAACAGCATCCGGCTGCATGCCGAGCCGTATCCGGCTGATTATCTGCGGATTGCCGATGAGGAAGGAATGCTGATTGTCGATGAGACAGCAATCTACGGGTCGAGCAAAACCATGGATGCTGCCCACCCTGATTTCATCTCCAATTGCCGGGCGCATGTGCAGCGGCTGGTACAGCGGGATAAGAATCACCCATCCGTCATTCTGTGGAGCGTGCAGAACGAGATGCGCTGGGTGGACGGCCGGGATACCTACAAACAGCATATCCCGGGTCTGATGGAGCTGATGAGAGCCCTTGATTCCACCCGCCCGATTATGGTGGAAGGGGATAACCGGTTGGTCACCAAGCAAGGGACAGAGGTGGAGAGCCGCCATTACAACATTGACGGCACGATCGCGCAGTGGGACCGCAGCGTTCCGCTCACCTTCGGCGAGCATGGCGGCTGGTGGTACATCTGCCCGCAGAACAGCAGCATGTATATCGGACTGGACGCTTACCGTGACTCAGATGCAAGTGCTGCCGGCTTGGCCCAGAAGGAAAGGCTGTTCGTGGAGTATGCACGCCGCCAAGGTGTCTCTGGTATCTCTACCTTCAACTTCGCCCATTATTTCATGCGGGCGATGCCGGAACGAAATATTCAGCTGCCGCCTGCCGACCTGACCACACCAGGCCCTAAGCCTGCGGTGATTCCGGCTTACTCCCTTTCCCTGAACAACGGGCTGCTGCCGGAGGAATATCCGGCATTCAGAACCAATCCCGCTTTTGCCATTATGGCTGAAGCCTTCAAGCCGGTGACAATGATTGCCGCCGAATATAACCGCTGCTTCTTCGATGATGCGCCGGTCCGCCGCAGCTTCGATGTCTACAACGATACGCTGGCAGAACAGGAAGTGACTATTGAATGCACAGTCCGGCAAGGCGGACATGTGGTTCATAGCGAGACGTTCCGTTTCCGCCACGAGCCTGCCGCCCGCCGGAGCATCCGGCTGGAATGGATGCCGGAACCGGTCAATGGCGAAGGAGCTGGAGTGGGAGGGGATGAAGGCGTAGGCGTAGGAGCAAGAGCAGGAGATGGGGCAGAAGCAAGAGCAGGAGATGGTGCAGAAGTAAGAGTAGGAGTGGGAGTGGGAGCACCAGCACCAGCAGGAGTAGCAGAAGCGGAAGCGGTGCTGTCTGCCCGGCTGTTCCATGGCACGGAGCTGAAGCACGAGCTTAATCTGAGCTACCGGCTGTTGTCCGGGAGCTGCAAGACAGAGCCGGTAGAAGTAGCGCTTCCCGCTGCTTATCTAGGCTCTGACCGGGACTATGAGGCGATCCGCACCTTGGTGCCCGGCCTGGTCCGGTCAGAAGCGGAAGCGGTAGAGCGGCTTGCGGGCGGGACGCTGCTGATTGTCGGCAGCCGCATGCAGGACAAGGACGGGGCGCTGGACCGGAAGCTGAGAAGATACGTGCAGCGGGGCGGCAGATTACTGCTGCTGGAACAGCTTCACCTCTCGCCCGGCAGGCTCCCGCTGGTCCGCAGGGAATTCATCCGTGCCCATGCAGGCGACTATGGGCATCCGGTGCTCCGGGGCCTCGGAGTAGAGGACCTCATGTACTGGCATGAGGGGCTACGCGAGGACGGGCCGCTGCCGATTATCCGGGCAGCGTTCGAGAAGCCGGTGGCCGGCGATTTCACCCTGCTGCTGGAATGCAGCGCGGGTGACTTTGGAGATGGCGGCGATCTGTGGTCGCCGCTGCTGGAGTACCGGAGCGGAGCGGGCATGTTCCTGGCGAATCAGCTGGAGATCATGGATCATCTCCACCGGATTCCCCAGGCCTGCCTGCTGCTGCGGAGCCTGCTCCAGTATGCGGGCCGCGCAGTCCACGCGGCCGCTGTACCGGAGCCCGCTGCGGTGTGGGTCCGCAGCGGCGGG
>NZ_JUEI01000154.1:0-10081 GCF_000802655.2 Paenibacillus sp. IHB B 3415
CACTAGTGCCCCTGAATGCGCCGAAAGTGGGCAGTAGGAGGAAATGAGGAGCAGAAGTGCCCCTGAATACGCCAAAGGTGGGCAGCAGGAAAAAATGAGGAGCAGAAGTGCCATGATTTCACCGGGGGCAGCCCAGGAAGTAGTCTGAATGAAGCTATGTGAGGTGGACTTACAAGCCGCACAAGCTGCACAAGCCGCAAAGCTGCAAAGCCGCATAAGCCCTACAAGCTGCAGCATGAATCACCCGTTAGGGTGATTTTGTTTTTGCATAAGAATTTATTTAAGGGTCCCGGCCAAGTGTCTGAGTAATCATCGAAGCTAAGAACCTGCTTTGTGGGGGGATTATAGAATTTTGAACTTATATTATAGTTGGCTTTATTTAGAGCGGTCCGGCTTTTCGTTACACTTGGAATAGAAATTACCGGGAGGAATCGGGACTATGCAGAGGCCGCTAAGCAAGGAAGAGCAGGACTGGGTAGAGGGCACGCTGGAGGCTATGAGCTTGCGGGAGCTCATCGGGCAGACGATGCAGGATCATGCAGGCAGACTGCCGTTCAAGGGGGATGACGAGGCCGCTCTTCGCGGGTATCTGGCACAATATCCGGTGGGCAGCTTCTTTATCGGCGGAGAGGTCATTCAGAAGGCTGCGGGTAAAGCGGAGGATTATCGGGACTGGACCGTAATGCTGCAGAGAATCAGCAAGTTCCCGCTGCTGTTCTCCGGTGATCTGGAATTCGGGGCCGGCTCTGCAGTCAAAAGCCTCACAGCCTTCCCGCCCCTTCTCGCCCTTGCCGCGGCCGACGATGAAGCGCTGGCTTATGAATACGGTAAATATACAGCGATGGAAGGCCGGGCAGCCGGATTCACCTGGGCGCTGGCACCGGGGGTTGATCTTCTGCTGAACTGGATGAATCCCGTCATTACTACCCGCTGTCTCGGGGATGATGCCGGGCGGGCGGCACGCCTGTCTACGGCCGTCATGCGCGGGATGCAGGATTATGGCATCGCGGCTTGCGCCAAGCATTTTCCCGGAGACGGGGTGGATTACAGGGATCAGCATATCATTACTACGATTAACAGCTTATCTGAAGAGGAATGGTTCTCCACTTATGGACATGTGGCTCAGAGAATCATCGATCAGGGTGTGATGTCCTATATGACCGGCCATATTGCCCTTCCCTGGATTGAAGACGGGGATGCTGCCGTGAAGCCGGTGCCTGCAACCGTATCGGAGCGTATCACTACGGAGCTGCTGCGGGAACGAATGGGCTTCGATGGGGTGGTGCTGTCGGATGCGCTGGATATGGGCGGGTTCCTGGCCTGGGGAGATTATGAGAAGCGCATGATCGATTGTTTCAATTGCGGCACGGATGTGCTGCTCTGGCCGGGTGTGAGATATTTCGCGGTGATGGAGCAGGCGGTGGCGGACGGGCGGGTAAGCCGGGAACGGCTGAAGGCCAGCGTCCGGCGGATTCTGGAGATGAAGGCCCGGCTTGGAATGCAGTTTACCGGCGCTGCGGGAGAAGACGGGCTGGCATTGCCGCTGCTGGAGGATAAGCTGCCGCCCGAGCTGGACCGGCAGGTTAGACAATTAAGCCGGGCGCTTGCCGGGCGCTGCATTACGCTGGTCCGCAACCGGACCGGCCAGCTGCCCCTGAATCCGCGGACGGTCCGCCGGGTGCTGGTGATCATGCTGAATAAGGTGACGGAGGGGCGCAGATACGAGCGGATGAATCTTTTCGTTGAACAGCTTAAGGCAAGAGGGCTGCAGGTCGATATCCTCGATGAATTCGAACCGCTGACTACACTGCGGCAATGGGAGCTGTCCGGGGTGGCCTGGGACGCTGCTTTTGCCCCTTATTTCCTGCCGCTGCACGGCATGATGAATACGGCCCGTCCGGTAGGCGAAGCGGCCAAAGCCATCTGGGCCATGCAGCATGCGGAGACGATCAAGCCGGTCGGTATTTCGTTTGCGTCGCCGTATCTGCTGCAGGATATTCCATTCCTCGATACGCTGGTGAATGCTTATTCGATGCATGAGGATACGGTAGAGCTTACGGTCAAAGCGCTGTTTGGCGAATTTCCGTTTCAGGGCAACTCTCCGGTCAAAGCGGATTTCCAGGGGGATTATCACGGTTCAAGGAGGCTTCGGACGTTTTGAGTACAAAACAGGAGTTAGAAGAGAAGCTGGATCTTATCTTCGAATATATGAGTTCTGTCCGGCATCAGGGCAATTGGGGGATGGATATTCATCACTGGGACTGGGTGCCCGGCGTTGGTGTAATCTCCTTGATGGAATACGGAACTGCCACCGGCGCAGACAAGGTAATTGATTACGTGCTGCTCTGGGTGAACCGGAATAAGCGTAAGGCAGAGGGGGTTCGGGTCATCAACTCCCTGGCTCCATATGCGCTGTTTCCTGGGCTGTACCGGCTGACCGGGGACACCTGGTTTCTGAGCAGGTCTCAGGAAATTGCCGCCTGGATGCTGGAGACTGCGCCGCGAACCCGGGAAGGGGCGCTGGAGCATACCGTGACGGAGGCTGTAGACTTCCCGGAGCAGGTGTGGGCGGATACGGTGTATATGGCCGTGCTGTTCCTGGCACGGCTTGCGGGGCTGACCGGCGACCGCGGGCTTGCAGAAGCCGCCCTGCAGCAGACCCTGCTGCATCTGCGCCTACTGCAGGACCCGGCGACGGGACTGCTGTTCCACGGCTGGAACTGCCGGGACGGCAGCCATATGTCGGCTGCCCGCTGGGCCCGGGCCAACGCCTGGATTACGCTGGCCGTTCCCGAGATTGTGGCAGAGACCGGGCGCGTAGTTGCCGTCCCGGAAGAGCTCAGCAGCCGCTACCGTACGCTCGCTTCCGCCCTGCGGCAGGTTCAGGGAGATAATGGACTTTGGCGATTGTGGCAGAGACCGGGCGCGTAGTTGCCGTCCCGGAAGAGCTCAGCAGCCGCTACCGTACGCTCGCTTCCGCCCTGCGGCAGGTTCAGGGAGATAATGGACTTTGGCATACTGTGCTCGACCGGCCGGATTATTACCAGGAGACGTCAGCCAGCGCCGGCATCGCCTGCGGTTTCCTCAAGGCGGTTAAGGGCGGCCTGCTGGATGACTCTTTTCTGGAGAGTGCCGGGAAGGCGCTTGAAGGAATCCTGCCGCTTATCCGTGAAGACGGTGAGGTGCAGGGAGTCTCGGGAGGCACCCCGGTAATGCCTTCAATAGAAGCGTACAACGCCATTGGGAGGTATCCGGCGCTGTACGGTCAGGGACTGGTGATGCAGCTGTTGACAGAGGCGCTGGATCACCAGCACCCGCAGCAGACGGTTCCGCTGAACTCTGAAGGAAAGGGAGGAAGATGACCGTGAAGGAAACCGCAGAGCCTGTAAATAAAGAAATGAACCATCTGCAGCTGCTGATTCATAAAATGGCCGGATTGGAGTCCCGTTATGATCCGGGCATCTGTATGCTGCGTTCCCCGTTCAGCAGCCCGGGTTATCATACGACCCTGAAGCAGGCGGAGTTCATCCATTCCACCAGAGATTCCCTCTCTTATGCACTCGGACTGCTTGATACGGAGCTGGCCCGTTATGAACAGCGGGCATTCGATATCATCCGGCAGGTGATCTCCCTGCAGGATACCGACCGGAGCCATGCTACCTTCGGGATCTGGTCCTGGTTCTATGAGGAGCCGCTGCACCAGATGGCGCCTCCGGACTGGAACTGGGCCGATTTCTGCGGCAGCCGGCTGGTTCAGGCGATCGCACGCCACGGCCACCGCTTCCCGGACGGCCTGCGGGAAGACATGATTCATTCCATTGATTATGCCTGCGAGGCGATTATCAGGCGGAATGTGGGTCCAGACTATACCAATATTGCGATTATCGGAGCTTTTGTTACGAGAATTGCCGGGGAGCAATTAGGACGCGAGGATTATGCGGCATACGGTCTGGAGCGGCTTCGGAAGCTGCATGCCCATACCATGGAGCATGGGGCTTTTCAGGAATACAACAGTCCGGTCTATACCTACATTGCCATTCTGGAGCTGTCGAAGCTTCAGTCCGAGACCACGGACAGCACGGTCAAAGCACTGACCGGAGAACTGCTTGATCTGACCTGGAAGACAGTCGCGGGCTATTATCACCCGGCCACGGCCCAGTGGTCCGGGCCGCATTCCCGCAGTTACGGGGCGCTGCTGAATGAGCAGAGCAAGGCTTTTCTGCAAATGGCGACGGGAGGAGCGGCAAGGTTCTTCCCCTGGAAGGAGCTGCCCTACGAGGAAGAATGGTATAGGAGCGGCATCCAGTGCCCACCTGCTTATCTGGCTGGCTTCATGATTCCTGAGACGAAGGAAGTAAGACAGCTCTTGGAAGGGGAGAGGGAGGGGGAAGGGCAAATGGACGGCGGCAAATGGGCGGTCACCTATATGACCCCGAAGTTTAGTATCGGTTCCTTCACACATAGTGATCTGTGGAATCAAAGACGGCCGCTGGTGGTCTATGCAGACAATCATGGACAGCCGGCCTATATCCGGCTCCGCTGCCTGCATGACGGCTATGACTACTGCTCTGCACGCTTCAAATCGCTGCAGGAAGCAGAACATTTGCTGTTCGGTGTAGATTTCATTACGGACGGCGGCGATACTCATCCGAATCTCGACCGGACCGGCGGCATCATTGAGGCCGCAGATCTGCGGCTGCGGCTGGAGATTGGCGGGTGCCTGGATGGGATCATCGCCGGACCTACGGAAGAAGGGGCGAGCATCATCATTGGGGGAACTGCGTTTAATCTGACGACCTGGTTCGCGGCGTTCAGCGGGCATGCAGGTGCGGTGCGCAGCTGGGCGTGGGAAATTCATAACGCGGAAGACAGCATAAATATCGATATGATTCTCTATGCAGGCCCGCGCAGAAGCATTGATTTCACCTCTTTACAGCAGGCAGCGCTGGTATTCTCACTGGAGGTACAGCCGGAGCATGAAGAGGCGGTTTACGCTGAACCGCTTCTGGAGATGACAGATGACGGCGGGTTACGTGTGAACCGCAGCAGCGGAAGGGACGGAGGGTTCTTGCTTCAATTAGATCCCGGTCCGGCAAAATAAGGCGGACAGATCGGCTGTCCGCGAGTCCTTACGGAGTTTACTGCTGGAAGTATTCACTGCTTCCGGTGCTTCCATATACAACAGCAGGAGCAGGCCCCGGTAAGAGTTACCGGGGCCTGGGGCCTGCTCCTGTTACATAGAGAGGATTCTATTGCGAAAGCTCAACAAAATCACCCCGGAACCGCTCATAATCGGCGGCCCGGCACTCCAGCTTAAGACGTGTGCCCTGCTCTTCATAGCTGACGGACTGCACATCGGCATGCTCATTGAAGTAAGAAACAATGCTGCCCCGGTCGAACGGGACCAGAATCTCACACTGAATATAATCGGTAAAGATCCGGCTGCGGATCAGCGCCGTAAGCTCGGTAATTCCGCGGTTCTTCAGCGCAGAGAGCGTTACAGAATTCTCCTGGATCTGCGGATAAGGCTGGTCCGTCAGATCGGCTTTGTTGTAGGCATACAGGGTGGGAATGCCGTCAGCGCCCAGCGCCTTCAGGGTCTCATCCGTTACAGCCATATGCTGCTCATGCTGCGGATCGGAAATGTCGACCACATGGATCAGCAGATCCGCTTCCGTGACCTCTTCCAGTGTCGAGCGGAAGGCCTTGACCAGATGATGGGGCAGCTGGCTGACGAACCCGACGGTATCTGTGAGCAGGAAGGTTTTGTGATCGGGCAGATCGATACTGCGCACTGATGTTTCGAGAGTGGCGAACAGCATATCCTTGGCGAAGACCCCTTTGCCCGAGCCGGGATGATAGGTCTCCACCAGCGTATTCATTAAGCTCGACTTGCCGGTATTGGTGTAGCCTACGAGACAAACGACAGGCACCTCATTCTTGTGGCGCTGCTTACGCTGAATCTGGCGCCTTGAGACCTGTGCTTGCAGCTCTGTCTGGAGGACGGAGATACGCTCCTCGATTCTTCTGCGGTCCAGCTCCAGCTTCGTCTCCCCGGCCCCTCTGTTCTTCAGGCCGGTTCCGCCTCCACCGCCTTGTCTGCCCAGAGATTCGCGCAAGCCCGTCAGGCGGGGAAGCATGTACTGCAGCTGCGCTACTTCCACCTGCAGCTGGGCTTCCTTGGTTTTGGCACGCTGTGCAAAAATGTTCAGAATCAGAATCGTCCGGTCAATGACCTGATGGTCGAGCGTTGATTCCAGATTACGGATCTGGGACGGCGACAGCTCGTCATTAAAGATAACGATGGGCGCATCATGCTGCTCCATCAGCAGCGCCAGCTCCTGGATTTTGCCGGTTCCGATATAATGCGAGGGGTTCACCCGGCTGGACTTCTGGCTGAGCTCAGCCACGACCTCAATCTCGCAGGCGGCTGCCAGATTGCGCAGCTCCTCCATGGCGTAATCGAAGTTATTGTCATTTTGCAGCTGTACACCGACGATGACTGCTTTTTGTTGTACGGATTCCATATATAGTTCAACCTCCATTGTTAAATTTGGACATAAAAAAGCACAGGCAGTCTGCCTGTGCTAAAGGGATTGTGAGGAACAACAGAATAGGGTCCTGTAGAGCTGTTACACCAATAACAGCTCTACAGCTATGGCACTCCCATAGATAATATGAAGCCAAGAACCGGCAGCGTTAGGGAGGAATAGTTCTCTATTCCAGCCATGCCGGGCTGCGGTTCAGTTTATTCTCTATGGGGGTGCAATTCCTAAAGGCATACGCCGGGCCGGAAGGAGCAACCTCGGTTCTCCATTCAAATACAAGGGAATTTATAGACTTATCGCTATAAATTATCCTGTTGTCCCGCGTATAAGTTCAAGCTATGGGCTGCCTCTAAAAATGGATAGACCTATCCTGAGTCCTCTGCACAAGGCAGAGCTTTCGCGCTATGAAGCTGTAATTAGCCGCGTAAGTTACGAATCCGGATATAGTCTATCACACTGAGCCCTCCGTTCTAAAAAAGTTAAGTTGATTTTAGCACAGCGGTTATAAAATGGCAACTGCGCCCAGTTACGGAAGCGTCTGAGGGCTGTGGAGTGTCTCCCGCTGTCAATAAACCAGAAACTTCTAATCTGCTCGGCATATGATATATGAAATAGCTTTAATAGGAGGGTGATGAGCTATGCCTGTATTGACAACCAACATGTTAACAAAGAACCCTACCTTAGGAGCAGGGTCTATCAGTCAAGCTGTTGTGAAGGTAGTGAACAATGGAACCCCCAGAGGAGTGGTCTATTTAACCGGGCTAAAATAATGATGTAAGTCCGGCGACGCTGTTCGCCCAGGAGCGGTTCGAGTTGAATTACAGGGAAGTCGTAACCAAAACCTATAATGTGACACAGACGTTTTTCCAATTCAATGTAGTGTACTCACAGGAGCAGGTCCGTGTCCGTATGTTCCTGATTGACAGCAGCGGGGTCTGGATTCCCGTTCCTATGCTGCCGATTGCTGTAAGCCGGATCACTTCGGAATTCCGTGACAATATCACTGTTACTGATAGCGATTTCGCGGCCATCAGCTTCCGGAGAAATGCCGCAGTGACCATTCCTGAAGCGGTGACTGCCGAGATCAAAGCGGATGGACTGGAGATTCTGGCCTCTACCCCCATCCGCTATAAAGTGATCGCCGGCGGAAGCGTAAACGGAGCCTTTGTGAACTATCCTACGCCGACTACAGCTATTCCCGTAACTGAAACGGCGCTGCAAGTGAACTATACATGTACTGCAGTTACTGGCGGAAGGGTCATCACTCAAGGAATCGGCTCCGGCATATCGGGTGCGTACCAGAATGTTGCCGTGAATCTGGTAAATCAGCAGCTGCTCTACGACATGCAGCAGGAGCCAATCACGCTGGTGGTCAGCTCACTGGCCGGGGAGGACAATCTGGCTGCAACCTTTAGAATGTCAGAGCAGTGGTGAACTCCGTTAACCGACCCATTCCCTCCGCAGCGTGAACAGATCCTTCAGCGCGTCCGTAGACAGCTCGGTGATCCAGCCCTCGGAGCCGGAGATCACATCGTCGCTGAGCTGCTGCTTGCTCTCCAGCATCTCGTCAATCTTCTCCTCCAGCGTGCCGAGCGAGATGAACTTATGCACCTGCACGTCCCGGGTCTGGCCCATGCGGTAGGCACGGTCAGTGGCCTGGTTCTCCACCGCCGGATTCCACCAGCGGTCGAAGTGGAAGACATGATTGGCGGCGGTCAGATTGAGGCCGACACCGCCCGCTTTGAGCGAGAGGATAAATACATTCGGCTGATCAGACGGCTGGTAACCGGGGGCGCCATCGGCTGCGGCTTCACCGGCAGGCAGTGCGGGGGCCTGGAACCGTTCAATCATGCGGTCACGGGTGCTCTTCGGGGTGCTGCCATTCAGATACAGCACCGGTTCCTGCAGCTCCTGCTGGAGCACAGCCTGCAGCATCTTGCCCATGCCGACATACTGGGTGAAGATCAGGCAGCGCTCATTCTCTTCGCGCAGCTCGCGGACCATGGCCAGCAGCCGTTCCAGCTTCGCCGACCGTTCAATCAAGGCGCTGGTGTCCAGAACGCCTCCGGCCTCCGGCTCGGGCAGCGCCTCTTTGGTCAGCAGCATTGGATGGTCGCATAGCTGCTTAAGGCTGGTCAAGGCGGCCAGAATGGCTCCCTTGCGTTCAATGCCCTCCAGCTTCTGCATCCGTTCGAGCAGGCTGTTCACGTTCTGGTCGTAGAGCGCCGCTTGCTCTGCTGTCAGATTAATGTAGGTTTTCATTTCATTCTTATCCGGTAGATCGAGCTGAATGGCCGGGTCCTTCTTCTTGCGGCGCAGCATGAACGGCTTGACCAGCCGCTGCAAGTCTGCTGTCTTTTCGGCATTCCGCTCTTTCTCAATAGCGTTAGCGAACCGGTCCTGGAATCCTTTCGGAGTGCCGAGATAACCCGGTGTGATGAAATCGTAGATCGACCACAGCTCGGACAGCCTGTTCTCAATCGGTGTCCCCGTCAGGGCGATCCGGTGCAGGGCCGGGAAGCTGCGCACTGCGGCCGATTGCTTCGTTCCGGCGTTCTTGATATTCTGCGCTTCATCGAGGCATACGGCCGCCCAGGTGAACTGCTTCAGAAGCTCCTGGTCCAGCGCGGCGGTAGCATAGGAAGTGAGGACCACATCGGCCTGCGAAGCAGCGCCGTAGAAATAACCGGCATCCAGCCGTCTGCTTCCATAATGAAGCATCACGTTCAGGGAAGGGGCGAAACGCTGCAGCTCCTTCTGCCAGTTGCCGAGCACTGAAGTCGGGCAGATGATCAGCGAGGGCCAGCCGGCCGGCTCGGTCTGCCGCCGGGCTACCGGTGCGCCGGAAGCTTCCGCTTCCGCCTCCTGCTCCTTCAAGTGGAGCAGGTAGGAGATCAGCTGCACCGTCTTGCCGAGCCCCATGTCATCGGCCAGGCAAGCGCCAAGGCCGAAGCGGCGCAGGAATACCAGCCAGGCATAGCCTTCATGCTGGTAGCTGCGAAGCTCGGCATGGAGGCCGGCCGGAACCTCCGGCTTCGGCCACTGGCTGCGCTGTCCAAGCTGGCCGATGATTCCGACCAGATGCTCGTTCAGCTCGACCTCCAGCCGGACGCGGGCTGCTTCTTCCTCGGCGCGCTGCGCTTCGGCTTCCTCCGCGTCTGCGTCGGCACCGCTGTTCAGCAGGTGCAGCTGCAGCACATCCTGGAAGGACAAGCCCTGCGACTTGTCCATCCCGGCCATGGCCCGCTGAATCTGCGCCAGCAGCGCAGGGTCCAGCGGAATCCACTTGCCGCGGAACTGGACGAGGCGTTCCCCGCGCGCGACGAGGTCGGCGAACTCCGCCTCGGAGAGATCGGCGTCGCCGATGGAGATGCGCCAGTCGAAGTCGACGAGCGCATCGAGGCCGAACAGCGACTGCCCGCGGCCCTCGGCGGTGCCGGAGCTGATCTTCGCGCGCAGGCGCGGCTTCCTGCGGCTGGCGGCTTCCCACCATGCCGGCAGCAGCACCTGCCAGCCGGCCTCCAGCAGGAGCC
>NZ_JUEI01000155.1:0-9362 GCF_000802655.2 Paenibacillus sp. IHB B 3415
ATCCACCCCACGCTCGACCATTCCGACCACAAATGTTCGTCATATACCTTCACTTTCACTTGGTAGGTCTGGCCGGATGGTAACGCTTCGCCCACTGTCCAAGTGTTTATTGTACTGGTCAAGGGCTGATTCACCACTCCCGAATCCACCACTATATTTCCTCCTGCATTCAGGACCTGTACTTGATACGCCGCAAAGTTGGTTAACGCTGCATCCACCTGCGTCCACCGTATGGACGGCTGGTTAACTTTGCTCTCCTCTGGGGCTCCTTCACTGCCTAATGGATACGTTAACGTCACTTTTGGTGCCGTATTTTCTTTTATTGGTGCGGGTGTGGTCCGTGCAATCGTTGTCCCATCCCCTAACTGCCCGGAGGTATTGATGCTCCCCCACGTCCAGACACTTCCATCCGCCTTGGACGCTATCGCAAAATTCTCGCCCCCTGCCACCGCACTCACGTCACTTAGACCCTCTACTTTCACTGGGGTTTGGGCTCCGTTCCAGCTTATCCACCCCACGCTCGACCATTCCGACCACAAATGTTCGTCATATACCTTCACTTTCACTTGGTAGGTCTGGCCGGATGGTAACGCTTCGCCCACTGTCCAAGTGTTTATTGTACTGGTCAAGGGCTGATTCACCACTCCCGAATCCACCACTATATTTCCTCCTGCATTCAGGACCTGTACTTGATACGCCGCAAAGTTGGTTAACGCTGCATCCACCTGCGTCCACCGTATGGACGGCTGGTTAACTTTGCTCTCCTCTGGGGCTCCTTCACTGCCTAGTGGATACGTTAACGTCACTTTTGGTGCCGTATTTTCTTTTAACGGTGCAGGTGTGGTTCGTGCAGTCGTTGTTCCATCCCCTAACTGCCCGTAGGTATTGGTACTCCCCCACGTCCAGACACTTCCATCTGCCTTGGACGCTATCGCAAAATTCTCGCCCCCTGCCACCGTACTCACGTCACTTAGACCCTCTACTTTCACTGGGGTTTGGGCTCCGTTCCAGCTTTGCACCTCTCCATTGGCCGTAACTGCATAATTGCTGTTGCCTCCGCTAATGGACCGTATTCCGCTTAGGCCGTTTACTGCTACAATTTGTCCATAATTCTCACCCCATACAACTACACTTCCGTCTTTCTTCAGCGCCAACCCCGTGTTGATCCCACTCCCTGCGGCGATGCCCGCAATATCCGTCAGCCCAGTCATTACATCTCCTAACTTACCTCCGTTACTTCCCCACGCCCACACGGTACCATCTTCTTTTATTTGGAAACCAGCCGTTCCTCCTGCACTAACGTTGGATGTCAGTACGTCCAAACCTATGTTCACTCTCATCCACCCCACGCTCGACCATTCCGACCACAAATGTTCGTCATATACCTTCACTTTCACTTGGTAGGTCTGGCCGGATGGTAACGCTTCGCCCACTGTCCAAGTGTTTATTGTACTGGTCAAGGGCTGATTCACCACTCCCGAATCCACCACTATATTTCCTCCTGCATTCAGGACCTGTACTTGATACGCCGCAAAGTTGGTTAACGCTGCATCCGCCTGCGTCCACCGTATAGACGGCTGGTTAACTTTGCTCTCCTCTGGGGCTCCTTCACTGCCTAATGGATACGTTAACGTCACTTTTGGTGCCGTATTTTCTTTTATTGGTGCGGGTGTGGTCCGTGCAATCGTTGTCCCATCCCCTAACTGCCCGGAGGTATTGATGCTCCCCCACGTCCAGACACTTCCATCCGCCTTGGACGCTATCGCAAAATTCTCGCCCCCTGCCACCGCACTCACGTCACTTAGACCCTCTACTTTCACTGGGGTTTGGGCTCCGTTCCAGCTTTGCACCTCTCCATTGGCCGTAACTGCATAATTGCTGTTGCCTCCGCTAATGGACCGTATTCCGCTTAGGCCGTTTACTGCTACAATTTGTCCATAATTCTCACCCCATACAACTACACTTCCGTCTTTCTTCAGCGCCAACCCCGTGTTGATCCCACTCCCTGCGGCGATGCCCGCAATATCCGTCAGCCCAGTCATTACGATGGCTTTCGGCGTAGTTTCGGCCGTTGCACCCGGAATTTTATAATGGTTACTTCTTCCCCAGCCCCAAACGGTTCCCGCACTCGTTAACGCATAGGTATAGCTATCTCCGGCCGCTAACGCAGTTACTCCGCTTACCCCCAGCACTTGTACTGGCGTAAGTCGGGTCGTAGTGGTGTTATCTCCCAATTGGCCATAGTAGTTGTTGCCCCACGACCATACCGTCCCGTCATTTTTTAGCGCATAACTACTACCTCCATTGGCAGCGACAGCAATAATTCCACTCAAGTTATTTACCCGCTGAGGGACCAAACTGCTTGTCGTGCTTCCTACCCCCAATTGACCCGCTGAATTCAGTCCCCATGCCCATACAGTTCCATCGCTCTTAAGTCCCAGAGTATGATTCAGCCCTACTGCTATCGAAATAACATTGGTTAATCCTGGAATTTGCACAGCTGTGGTCTTCGGGGTCGTTGCATCTCCTAACTTACCTCCGTTACTTCCCCACGCCCACACGGTACCATCTTCTTTTATTTGGAAACCAGCCGTTCCTCCTGCACTAACGTTGGATGTCAGTACGTCCAAACCTATGTTCACTCTCATCCACCCCACGCTCGACCATTCCGACCACAAATGTTCGTCATATACCTTCACTTTCACTTGGTAGGTCTGGCCGGATGGTAACGCTTCGCCCACTGTCCAAGTGTTTATTGTACTGGTCAAGGGCTGATTCACCACTCCCGAATCCACCACTATATTTCCTCCTGCATTCAGGACCTGTACTTGATACGCCGCAAAGTTGGTTAACGCTGCATCCGCCTGCGTCCACCGTATAGACGGCTGGTTAACTTTGCTCTCCTCTGGGGCTCCTTCACTGCCTAATGGATACGTTAACGTCACTTTTGGTGCCGTATTTTCTTTTATTGGTGCGGGTGTGGTCCGTGCAATCGTTGTCCCATCCCCTAACTGCCCGGAGGTATTGATGCTCCCCCACGTCCAGACACTTCCATCCGCCTTGGACGCTATCGCAAAATTCTCGCCCCCTGCCACCGCACTCACATCACTTAGACCCTCTACTTTCACCGGGGGTTGGGCTCCGTTCCAGCTTTGCACGTCCCCATTGGCCGTAACTGCATAATTGCTGTTGCCTCCGCTAATGGACCGTATTCCGCTCAGGCCGTTTACTGCTACAATTTGCCAATAATTTTCACCCCATATAACTACACTTCCGTCTTTCTTCAGTGCTATCCCCGTGTTGATCCCACTTCCTGCGGCAATGCCCGCAATATCCGTCAGCCCAGTCATTACGATGGCTTTCGGCGTAGTTTCGGCCGTTGCACCCGGAATTTTATAATGGTTACTTCTTCCCCAGCCCCAAACGGTTCCCGCACTCGTTAACGCATAGGTATAGCTATCTCCGGCCGCTAACGCAGTTACTCCGCTTACCCCCAGCACTTGTACTGGCGTAAGTCGGGTCGTAGTGGTGTTATCTCCCAATTGGCCATAGTAGTTGTTGCCCCACGACCATACCGTCCCGTCATTTTTTAGCGCATAACTACTACCTCCATTGGCAGCGACAGCAATAATTCCACTCAAGTTATTTACCCGCTGAGGGACCAAACTGCTTGTCGTGCTTCCTACCCCCAATTGACCCGCTGAATTCAGTCCCCATGCCCATACAGTTCCATCGCTCTTAAGTCCCAGAGTATGATTCAGCCCTACTGCTATCGAAATAACATTGGTTAATCCTGGAATTTGCACAGCTGTGGTCTTCGGGGTCGTTGTTCCATCTCCTAACTTACCTCCGTTACTTCCCCACGCCCACACGGTACCATCTTCTTTTATTTGGAAACCAGCCGTTCCTCCTGCACTAACGTTGGATGTCAGTACGTCCAAACCTATGTTCACTCTCATCCACCCCACGCTCGACCATTCCGACCACAAATGTTCGTCATATACCTTCACTTTCACTTGGTAGGTCTGGCCGGATGGTAACGCTTCGCCCACTGTCCAAGTGTTTATTGTACTGGTCAAGGGCTGATTCACCACTCCCGAATCCACCACTATATTTCCTCCTGCATTCAGGACCTGTACTTGATACGCCGCAAAGTTGGTTAACGCTGCATCCTGTACTGGCGTAAGTCGGGTCGTAGTGGTGTTATCTCCCAATTGGCCATAGTAGTTGTTGCCCCACGACCATACCGTCCCGTCATTTTTTAGCGCATAACTACTACCTCCATTGGCAGCGACAGCAATAATTCCACTCAAGTTATTTACCCGCTGAGGGACCAAACTGCTTGTCGTGCTTCCTACCCCCAATTGACCCGCTGAATTCAGTCCCCATGCCCATACAGTTCCATCGCTCTTAAGTCCCAGAGTATGATTCAGCCCTACTACTATCGAAATAACATTGGTTAATCCTGGAATTTGCACAGCTGTGGTCTTCGGGGTCGTTGTTCCATCTCCTAACTTACCTCCGTTACTTCCCCACGCCCACACGGTACCATCTTCTTTTATTTGGAAACCAGCCGTTCCTCCTGCACTAACAAGACTTAACGGCGTTCTTACCACATAAACTCCATCTAGTGAAGAATTTTCAGCTTCATCTCTTGCAACCACTTTAAAAGTATAAGATTTATTAGATGTCAAGTTATAGAAGGTGAATTCTGTGTCTCTTGTATTCCCTAACAATTTAGAATCTTGGTATACATCATAGCCAGTGACTCCCACATTATCGTTAGATGGCAACCAAGAAATTTTGACTTTATTATAATTGAATAGAACGATATCAAATCCACTAGGTGTTGACGGATTCGTTTTGTCTACTTTAGCATCTCCGCTAACTCCCTCACTCAAATTAGATGCATTATCTACCGATCTAGCAAATACATTATATAGACCTTCGATATCAAAAATTAGAGGAATGTTGTAATCTATCCATGCTCCATTTGCTCCTATTTTATATTGATATTTTTGAAATCCGCTGTTAGGATAACCTTTATCCGTATCGGTTCCGCCAGTTAAGGTAACAGTGACAAACTTATTGGTCCACTTTAAGGGCTCAACCGTCATTGTTGGTTTAGGCGGATTAGTTCTATCAATTTTCGCTTCCCCAGAGACTTCTTCACTGAGATTAGTAGCAGTGTCTACAGATCGAGCTATGACCTTATATAAACCCTCCGTATCAATAATAATAGGTGCGGTATAATCCTTCCATTCACCTTCATCAATCTTGTATTGATACTTTTGAAAGCCACTATTCGGAAAACCTTTATCCGTATCCGTTCCACCTGACAAAGTAATGGTAACCAATTGATTTGTCCATTTCGATGGCGCTACTGTCATAATTGGCTTAGGGGGATTGGTCTTATCAACTTTAGCCACCCCAGTTACTTCTGCACTAAGATTGAATACATTGTCCACTGATCTGGCGTAAACATTGTACAGACCTTCTGAATCGATCACAAAAGGAGCAGTATAGTCCTTCCATTCCCCGTTCTGATTAATCTTGTATTGATATTTTTGGAAGCCGCTATCCGTATCCGTCCCGCCATTTAATGTAATCGTGACAAATTTATTCGTCCATGTTGTTGGATCGACCGTCATTACGGGTACAGTCGGATTGGTAGTGTCTACCTTCACCGTTTCCGTTAATACTTCAGAGTCGTTCCTATTCTTGTCTCGAACATACGACTTGAAATTATATATTCCTGTGTTAGGGAGTGCCATGGGCTGAGTATATTCTTTGTATTCAGAATCATTAAGATCATAAAAATACTTATAAACACCAGATGCATTGTCTTGTCCAGATAAAATATAATTAACATTTTTTCCATACCATTCATTGACGCCCTTTACCCCATCAACGTGTGAGCTGAGTGTTGGAATTGTTTCGTCTTGAGTTCCTTCTAAATCAAGATTGACTGAGGGGGATATATTACGATCAATAATTCCATCACCATTCTCATCTATTTGAAGAACAAATTGGCCACTCTGGTTAATTTCAGTAGTAAATACTGTGTTAGGGGTAACGTTTATATTATCATATCTGATACTATTGTCTTCTATATCTGCTTCGTTAGATCGAGTTATTGAAAAGGTCATAGTGCCATATCCATATCCGTTTAAACGAACATGAAAATTATCATCATCATTAAGTAAGACAATTTTAGTTTCACCATCAGAGAAATATTCACTATAAGGAATACCTTTTTCATAGGTATCATCATCAATAAGACCGATATGATTTCCTAAAGAATCATATACATGAATATCTACTGGACATTCAATTTTTAGTTTCAAAGATTTAATTGTTGTATATGTTCTTTTAATTTTGTCAGGTGCAATTATATTCGTATTACCTTGTAATATACTTAGAATTTGATTTTGGACGTTTCTATTTTTTGCTAAGCTCGTATGGCTTGACTTTATATAATAAGATCTATTTGAATTTAATTGAAAACCCAGATTAGCACTTAAAACTGGGACTACACCGTCTCCTTGAATATTTTTTACATCCGTTATATTCCCGCTGGCGGAATGAGTATTAATCGTATATTCACCTATTGTCTCATTCCTATCTCCAATGAAATAATAAGAATCGACTTGATTAAGAATCGACTTGATAGTCAACCCCTCTTGAGCCTGTTTAGCTCTTTCTAATAACATATCATTAGACCAACTTCTTCCGTTCTTTAAAAAAACATATGTGTCATCATAACTACTATATTTTGTTTCTACTGTCCTACTCCAACTCGGTTCAGGATATTTTCTGGATTTTAAATAACCTTTCCCTTGATATGTAAAATAGTCTTTAGATGGAAGTAATTCATATGTTGAGGGTATATTAAGAAGAGCGCTACGAAAGGCTTGACTCATTATTGTATCTACAAAATCACTCATTTGAAGAACTACTCCAGTTTCAAAAGCATACGCTGCATATGGAGCTCCCAAAAAAGGGGTCCCTAGAGTGATCAGTTTGTCTATGTGGTTTGCATTCCCCTGTTTAATATACTCTGTTGCTACTAAACCACCCATACTATGGGCTACTATATATATCTTACTTTCAGGCCACTTGTTTCTCTCACTATCTATTTTGATTTTTAATTTCTGAGCAGAGACTGCAGAACTCAATCTCCAATCATAACCAAAGTCCACTACTTTATAATTCTCACCTTCAAAAAAATCAATAAAACTTTTATAATAATCCTCCAAGCTTCCTCCGGCTCTGATCTCTTCAATACTTTCACCAAGTGGATTCATCATTATTTTGTTCATATTACCTATCACAGAACCATATCCATTTGCATCAGGTCTCCAGACTTGCTTATCACCTACAAAAAGATCTGTTCCCATTATACCCGGAATAAAAATTATTCTATCTTTGTAGACTTTGACGGTACAACTACTCGAATAAGAAGGCTGATCAATTGGTTTAACTTCAAAACGGTATACCCCTTCATCTGGAGGATCAAAAGCGTAAGACCCATTCTGGCTATACCCTAATGGAACATCTTTGTACCAAATATTATCTTTAAATATAGTCACCGTTAAATAATGGTCATCATAATCAAAACTATAATTGATATTAAGTTGATCTCCATATTTGACTACTGATGAATCTGACCATACATGAGTAGATAATATCCCTATACTCTTGTCATTCTCACTCGTATTATTATTCATTAAAGTATAGCCTGTATTTTTAATAGGCTTATCATTAGTCGTGCTGTAATTCGATGCCGCACCTGCTTCAACAAAATTGCCTAAAAAGGAAAATTGGATTACTAAACATAAGAAAATGAAAGAAAATTTTTTCATTAGTCTACCAGCTCTCTCTATTCGGATTTAAATTTTCATTATTTCACTAATTGACATTATCTTTCCTTGATTTCCAATCCGATAACCAGGCAAGCAAAAGAACAAACTGAAAAATAAGATAGAATAGTGGAAAATAAATACCCAACTCAATACTATATTTATTAAAAATCGGTTCATTTACAACTGATGAATTATAACTATTTTTGATGTAGAATAATAATATTCCACTTGGAATTGTACTTACAAATGCCCATATAAATTTCCTTTTTTTTGATGAATAATTAAAGTACAGATAAGTATTTAGCAATAAACATAGTACAGGTAAAAAATATGTTGGAAGCAAACTAACTGCGTGATGAAAGTCGAAATTTTCCAATCTAATTCTCAAGAAAAAAATTACTAACAGATGAAAAATGATTATTAAAAACGCCCAAAACAATCTAGAAAACAGCGTTCTCAACAGTACAAAACCAAAATCTCGATCCCTTCTTTGCATTGTGTCCTCCTTTACACATATTTTCATTACATCTCTTCTTAATTCTTAAAAGCTTCTCCCTTTTTGGTATTAGCCCAAAATAACCTATGCACACATATTCAAACGCTACTACATATAGAAATCACTTAAATAATTCACAAACTTTATCTGGTATTACAACATGAGATTCGACTGGAATGACATTTAATCATCACAGAATCTTTTAAGCGACTTTACAGGACTCTAGTGCCCCTTCCGAGATCAAGTCGATAGAAGCAAACAGTTTCGCTCCTTTATGCTCGCTATGAGTCGGGACTTTGCGTTGTTGTCCTTTCGAAACCAGTTGGACTGCAAAGCCAAATAGGCCCTTATCATAGATTCATCTTCAAATAAAAGATGGTCGATTTCTCCCTGGTTCAGCTGCTCTGTTAAGCTCAGGTAAAGTGACCTCGCGAAATTGTTTCTATTCCTCTTTGTTGGCTCGTACAAGGGTATAAGTGGCTTTCGTGTAACTAAAACCAAGCCGATTCAGCATTTTAGAGATTCCTTTTAGGGTATATTTCTCTCCGAACTCGCGAAGGACCATGCACGGATAATTCTTAACGTCGAGTATATTTTGCTTCAATTCCAACATCTACCGGTCTTTGCTTGCGATAAGCGTTCCAATACCCGCTAATGGCAGAAATATAGTTGTTTTAGTTAATAACATACCACCCTTTTTTAATTTACCGTATTATACATTTATCGATAAAAAATAGGATAAAAATAGAATAAAATACCTTTAAATATAATTATCGGAATACACTCTATGTTAATGTATATCTCATAGATTTAATATTAATTAATTAATTGTGATACCTAGTTCGACAACCATACCGATTAGCTTTTGCTGAAGTACCACCTTTTGCTTATTTTTTCAAGTATGAGCTGCATCTTGTAATTACGTCTATGATGCACGTGTCTTTGTCTTTCCCCCCGCAGATGTGCATGTAAGCAAGGAACAGATCCATGCGCTTGTCTAT
>NZ_JUEI01000156.1:0-4776 GCF_000802655.2 Paenibacillus sp. IHB B 3415
GGCAGCTTTTCCGGCGGCGTGCGCGGCAGCTTTTCCGGCGGCGTGCGCGGCAGCTTTTCCGGCGGCGTGCGCAGCAGCTTCCCGGCGGCGTGCGCGGCAGCTTTTCCGGCGCTGCTGTTGCCGCAAAAAGTCCCGGGTTCCCCGCCCATTGTAAAATCCTGCATAAAATACAACATTTCCCTCAATAAACCGACCTAAATCCAATATTGTTGTACAAAAGGCAACATTTCCCCTGATCCAAGCAGTTTAATGAAGAAATTATTGTATTTCATACAACAATCCTCCTGCACATCCCAATATAGCAGCACCTAAGTTGTATTCCATACAACATTCCCCCTGTACATCCAGATATAAGCGCATCTAAGTTGTATTTCATACAACATTTTGCCGGATTACGTCTGAACACCAGCGATGGACCGGCCGCTTTTGTTGGTATCGCCTTCTATACGGCGGGTGTGGTACCTGGAATTCGGGCCGCCTGATTCAATCTTCACAGAAATTGAAAAGTGAATGCGAATGTTCCCTCCGCCCCTGGCTGAAGAACATGGAAGTCCAGACTATGCCATAGTGTCTCCTGGCCATAATGATCCCGGTACACATGCGCGGTAATCTCCGGCCGGACTGCCTCCGGATCATAAGTGACCTCAACACCGTGACCCGCCGCAGTGCCCGGCAGCAGTACGCTGCCCGGGTGAAGAAGCTTAGGCCTGCGCCAGGTTACAAACCGTTCCGTCCAGCTCGCCGGAGCTCCCTCATACCGGTAGGTGTCTGTCAATTCCAGACGGGGCAGCTCCTCTTTATGCCAGACCAGCGAACGCACCAAGGACTGCAAGCCTGACACCGGATAAGCCTGCGCCATCTCCAGCGTCAACTCATCCTTCTCCGCCGCCGCAGATGCATGCAGCACTGCGGTGCTGAACTCCCGGCCTGCGCCCTGGTACTGGCCGTTGATGATAGGCACCGAATGTCCCTGTGATCCATTGCAGTCATAGCTGTAACGTCCGGCACCGAAATAATCAGCGGTATATTCTCCGCTGCCCAGATCAGAAGCGTAGATCTCTCCCCGGCCGCTTAGAATGAAGTGGCCCAGATCATTATGATTGTGCGGCTCATCATTGTGGCCGGCTTTGGCGGCGAACCCGAAGGAGCCTGCTGCCGGCACATGACGCGAGACAATCCAAGCGGCATCAGGAAGATAACAGCTCGCAGCCTCCCAGGCCCCGTTCTCCCGGCCCGCTCTGGTCCAGATCAGATTGCGCAGAGCCGGTGCGAAGCGGCTGCAGTGATCTTCAGTGAACGGAGCGCGGAGCGCAGACGGGGGACGCAGGACATCCGTGCAGGCCTCAGCCAGATAATGGGATAAGCCCATATGCACACGTACCTGAGGCACCGAATCCGAGAAATTGGCGACATGACTTTCGTCAATGAAGCATTTTTGCTGGAAGCGGGCAATCTGCGATACCTTCTCCTGCTTGAACCAGTCCAGCCTGCCTCCGGTTCTTGCCCGGAGCAGATCGCTATAATAAGTGAAATAGCCAAAACCATAATTCCAGTAGCCCAGCCCCTCCAGACAAGCGCCGTCGTCCCCGAAGCCTTCCAGATAATAGCTCATGCTGCTCTCTGTCTTCAGCAGAATACCCGTCAGCATGGCCGGTTCCTTCACCAGCAGCAGCGCAGCTGCCCCGATGGAGCCCGCACAGACTGCCGCCCAGTTATGGCGTGATGTCTCCCAGAAATATGGCCCCTGCTCAAGAAAAGGCCGGAAGATTCTGCGCTCTACCTCATGCTGTATCCGGGACTGGAGCAGCAGCGGAAGCCGGTCCCCCAGCAGCAGTAATACTTCACTTAAGGTGAATCCCGTCTCGGAGGAGAACAGGTCAATATGCCGGCTGATCTCAGCAGAGTCATGGTCTGCGGGAAGATGGGCCGGAAGACACCAGGTGTACTCATCGCAGATGACCCAGAGGATATCCTCCAGCTTCTCCAGAGCCCCCGTATTATCCGGCTCCAGCAGGCTTAGGAATGCATAGGTATTCAGTCTTCTTCTCCGTTCGAAATAGACCCGTTCATATTCCAGTCTCGAGCCTGTACGCGCAAAAATAGAAAATAGCGTATACGTCAGCGCGGATATAGGCTGACCGTCCAGCCTCTGCGCCTCTGCGCGAATCTCGCTAATATCTGCCTGTAATCCTCCGGATGATAACGCCCGGGTCCAAAACCCAACCGAATCTCCCTGCGGATAATACAAGCTCCAGTCCGCCGGCTTCATGTCCTGCACAATCCCGGCAAGCTCCTGTCTGTTCATGCCCGTTTCTTCCTCCTTATCGTTGCTCCACCCTGATTAGTGCCGCACCTCATAATCGTAAAAGCGGCCGAACACCCGCTATTCCAGCGCATGATCCCGCATGACATTCTCGCCGTCTGCTATTCTCAGCGCAGTCCATTTCAGCTCTTCTCCCGACCAGAAGGGGTCAGACGGAAGCAGCCCCAGCGGAAGGAATACAGCAGCGCATAAATAGAGGCTGCCTGTATTGATGTAGCTCTCCGCAAGCTCCGGCTGATAGCCGTAGATCCCCGGCCGCAGCCAGCCGTTCTCATCCAGCGTACCCGGAGCATTCATGATCCGCTCTATCACGGCGGTCAAAGCACTGCGCACCTGTGCCGGAGGCAGTGCCTCCTCCAGGAAATGCTGCAGCGCCGCCTGCGACAGCAGTTGAAAGGCACCGAAGCGGTACACGATCGAGCGCCCGAGGAACGGATAGGTGCCGTCCGGGGCAATGCTGCGTTCAAGCACTGAGGCATATCTCTGTGCCCGTTCCATAATCACCGGCTTAAGCGCAGCATATTGCGCCGATTCCTGTTCAAAGACAGCCACGACATCAACCAGCATCGGCTGGATCACGAAGCTGTTGTAATAATCCCAGTGAAAATCCTTGCCGTCCCCGTAGACACCATCGCCCTTGTACCAGTCCATGAACATATGAACCGCATATCCGACACGCATCCGGTCATAGTCGGCATCACCCAATATATACAAAGCCGCTTCCACCATTGCACTGAACAGCAGCCAGTTACTGCCGCTTGGAGCAGTCCGGCGCGTCTGCTTCAGCGCTGTAATTAAATGGCCTTTGACCCGCTCATCCAGCCGGCCTGTAATCGCTTTCGGTGCGCGCACCAGCGCGTGGGCCAGGAAGGCGGCATCGACCAGCGGCTGGCCTTCCGTCTTGAACTCCATATAGTCAGGCGACTGCGGATCGACAGCTGCACCGATAGCTTCCAGCATCAGCCCGGCATAACGGGCTCTAAGCTGTTCTTCTTCTCCTTCAAGTCCTTCAAGCTCCAGCCACGGGGCCATCCCGCAGGCCAGTCTCGCAAAAGCTTCCAGATGGGCAAACTGGCTCCGGTCACTATGAAACTCCGTAGGCAGCTGCTCTTTCAGCTGCCGCTTGGCTAAAGCCTCCAGCACGGGCCCTCCGATCAGCAGCATCGTATCCAGCCAGTATTTTCGCTGTTCCTTACCCTTCATCTACAATTCCACCCTTTCAGGTATTCTTCTTCTCTAGTTTAGTGTGGTATTATTGCAATGTCTTTGCGAATAATGATGTTTTATTGCGTTTGTTGCGATCAACAAGTGGTGGAAACGGCTTTGCCGTACTTTAATAAGGACGGTTCCGTTTCAGCGAGAAAAGAAGGATAATATTGGTGCGAAGCATATAAATTCTTATATTTTGCCAAAGGGGTAATGACTATGAAGCATGCCAGGTATCATCAAACATTCAACGGCGATATTCTGGCCGGTATCGGCAATTCCCCAATCTCACCGACAAGGGATTTCCATATTCATGACCACTACGAAATCTTCCTGTTCCTCGGCGGCAGTGTGAACGGGTTCGTCGACCAATACAGCTATCCGCTACAGCGGGGCAATGTGCTCCTGTTCAACAATCACGAGATTCACAAAATCATCAATTTGTCCCCGGAGCCTTACGAACGGTTGACGATTCATTTCAAGGCGCCGCTTATCTATCCCTTCTGCACAGCCACTACCAATCTGCTCGCCTGTTTCCAGAACCGTCAGCCCGGTGAGCATAATCTGGCCCACATGGATGAGCCGCTGCTTACCGAGTATATGACACTAGCTTCACTTCTCATTGCGGCACTGGAGAGTGAGCAATACGGCAGCGAGGTGCTGGCTCTGACTTACCTGATTCAGATTCTGGTAATCGTTAATGAGCTATACAGCCGGACCCGCTCCGCCGTGCCCAGCATTATTTCCTCACATATTCAATCGGCCATGAGCTACATCGACAACCACCTGCATCTGAACCTCTCGCTCGAGCACATAGCCGGGGAGCTGAACGTCGATAAATACTATCTCAGTCACCTGTTCAAGCAGCAGACCGGCGGAACCATCTACCGTTATGTCCTGCTCAAAAAAATCGCCTTATCCAAGCAGCTCTTGTCCGCCGGAAACTCCGTATCCGATACCTGCTATCTGTCCGGCTTCAACGACTATGCCAATTTCATCCGCACCTTCAAGAACATCACCGGCATCCCGCCCGGCAAATATGGTAAAAAAATCTGATGTCCCCCTTATGACGGGCCGCTCTATTGAACTAAGGGTAAGTTGGCTGGCGGATTTAAAGGGATTTTTCCCTCTGATTTCCTCGTTTTACCCACTTCCGGTGGATTTAAAGGGATTTATCCTTTTCATTTCCTCATTTCCGCAGTACACTTGCACCAAACCTGACATGAGTAGATATGGAAAAATAACCC
>NZ_JUEI01000157.1:0-4492 GCF_000802655.2 Paenibacillus sp. IHB B 3415
CCCCCGGGGGGGCCCCGCAGCCATTCCGCTCAAGTTCTGCATTTATCGTACCATATCCGGCAGGAAAACTGTAGATTTCGTAAACCGCCATTCTGCAAATTCCCGGAAGCTTAGGCGAACAATCCGCAGATCCAGCTCCACAAATTCTGCAGCAGCTCCCACACGAAGAACTTCACCTTCGGCGCTTCTGCACCTGCGTCCGCACCACCGTCCCCGCCAGCCGAAGCGGCGACACCGGAAGCAGCCTTAACAGCGGCCCCGTCTCCGGAAGCCTTAGCGGAGACCGCCGAAGCCTTTTTGTCTGCAGCGGGTTCCGCAGCTGCCGCATCGCCGGAGCCGGCATCAATGAAGCAGAGCGGCGGAAACAGCACACACCACCAGTTCTGACCTTTGCCTGCGCCAAGCGTAACCCGCAGCGCTTCATATTCCCCGGCAGGATAGACCCGGCCGCCATACATTTTCGTCGGAAATGGTACGGTGCCCAGCTCGACTTTATAGCTATAATCAATTCCCCGCCGCGCAAGCTCTCTGCCCACCAGGTCATTCAGCTCCGGGAGATGACTCTCAATCAACGCCCGCGCCTGCTCCAGACTCTGGGGATCCTCCAGTCCGGCCACCCACTGGTTAATCTGTTCCACCACCTGGTCGCGGATCTGGCGTTTGACCAGCTGATCTCCCGTACCATCCGAATTCGCCAGAATACGCAGACGGATCGACTCCTGCGGAATAGATACCTCCGCTACGGCAGCATCGCTTTTTTGCCCTTCCCAGGCCATCATCAATATCATAAAAAAACAAATTAAAATGGCAGTATACTTGAATGTAATCCGCAGGGAATCCCTTTTATCCAACTGATCGTTATTCATCTTGCGCAGCCCCTCTCCCTCTGAAACTCTTATGTTCCCAGTATGTCCGGGAATGAGAGACTGCAAACCTAGTAATCTATGATTTTAAGAATAAAGTAGTCTCATCCTTCAGCTTGGGCAGCGGAAGCGGCAGATCATCCTCCACATCCTGCCCGTAGAGCCGCACACTCATGGCAATCCCCATACAGGCCATGTTAATCAGAATCGAGGTTCCCCCATAGCTGATAAACGGAAGCGTAATCCCCGTCAGCGGCATCAGCCCGGTCATTGCCCCGATATTCTCCAGAATCTGATACAGCAGCATAGCTACGATTCCGACAATCAGGAGAGGGCCGCCGCGGTCCCTGCATTCCAGGGCAATCACTATTAATCTGTGGATCAGGATAAAAAAGAGCATCAGCAGCGCCGCTGCACCCAGGAAGCCGAATTCTTCGCCGATCTGCACGAAAATGGATTCAGAATACAGATAAGGCACCCGGTCACTTTGCACAGTGCCGCCCTGCAGATAACCTTCGCCGCTGAGGCCGCCCGAGGCAATCGCCGTCTTGGCATTCTTGGTCTGATAGCTCGCATCACTGCTTGCCAGATCCGGTACCAGCCAGGGGTCAAAGCGCCTGACGAAGTGATCCCGGCCCAGCGTCTGCTCTATGAAGCTTACCGTCTGCTCATGATAGTGGGTATAGCACAGAATGAAGCCCAGCACCGATCCCGCCAGAATAACCATCCCGATCAGAGCATGTGAGAATTTAATATTTCCGATCCACAAAAGCCCAAGCAGAATCACGATATAGCTGAGCGCATTGCCCAGATCATTCTGGATGATGACCAGCGCGAACGGCGCCAGGGCGATTAGGCTAAGCGGCACCACGTCACGCCAGAAGCGCAGCGGATTTCTTTTTTTGCGGACAAGTACAGTGGTTAGAAAAAGAATCAGGATCAGCTTAAACAGCTCCGCCGGCTGGAGGCTTAATTCACCGATGCCAATCCAGCCCTGGGCGCCATTTTTCACCTTGCCGATAAAGCTGACCAGCAGCAGAATACCGATCCCAAGGATGTAAATATAGAGTCCATACCGGACCAGAAGGCGGTAATCAAACAAGGTAAGCAGAAAAAAAGCAATAAAACCCAGCACATAATACTGAATCATCCGTATGTGTGTGCCATCCAGGTCAACTCTCCCGTGAGTCACGCTGTATATCGAGAAAATACTGATACACATCAGCAAGAGCAAAATCAATACGATGGAGCCGTCAATCCGTCTGATTCTCTGTAACATCGGAATACTCCTTAACCTACGCGGATTATGGACCGGCCTGCTGCAGCATACCCAGGGAACCGAATCCACTAATTTCCATTGTAAGACAAGTGGGGGCGTAAATACAATTTATGTGATCGTTGCCAGCCGGGAATAGCCATCAGCTTTAAACTAATGAGGTGAAAACCATTCTGGTAAATCGCTTGCCGAGAGGCTTTCAGTAATCAATCTCCACAATTTCGGGATATGCGGTAGCTTAATTGCACTTTGTACAACTAAAACGTCTGACTTTCAACCAATTATCCGTTTAGTTGTATTTCGTACACCTAATCCCCCTATGTAGCTGGGTTCTCAGCGATTCGGGTAGATTTAGTTGTACAGACTACAGTTATAAGAGGCAAGAACACCTTTTCACCGTTTTTAATTGTACATTATACAACTATCACTGAATTTCCCCTTGAACCTGAACATGTCCATCGCTGCATGGTTAAGTCAACTCACTTCTTAAGTTCTGATGCTGCTGTACTAGCGTACAGACAAACAAAATGCCGGAACCCTTCCTTTTCGAAGAGCTCCGGCATGCGGATTACCTCTGATTGAATCAGAGATATTATAGTATACAGTTAGCCTTGCTTGGCCGGAGAAGAATAGATTGTAGGACTCGGCAAATCTTCCTCTACCTCTTGCCCATGCAGGCGTACGCTCATTACCAGACCGATACTGGCCATGTTGATCAGCAGGGAGGTCCCCCCGAAGCTGATGAACGGCAGCGTAATCCCGGTCAGTGGCATCAGACCGATGAAGGCACCGATATTCTCAAAAATCTGATATAGCATCATCGCGACAATGCCGACAATCAGGAACGGCCCGCCCCTGTCCTTGCACTCCAGCGCAATCAGAATCATCCGGTGAATCAGGATAAAGTAGAGCAGCAGCACCAGCGCCGATCCGACAAAGCCAAACTCCTCGGCAATCTGTACAAAAATCGAATCAGAATACGTATACGGCACTCGATCCGTCTGCACCGAGCTGCCCTCCATATAGCCTTCGCCGCTCATACCGCCGGAGGCTATGGCCATTTTGGCGTTTTTGGTATGATAACTTGCCTTGGCCGTCGCTTCTTCCGGCACCAGCCACGGATCAAAGCGCTCTACCCAGTGGGAACGGCCGATATCTGTCAGGAAATCCTTGATTTCATCGTGGTAATGAATGTAGCTCATGATTCCGGCAGCCGCGCTTCCGCCAATAATTAACAGCCCGATCAGCGCGTGGGTGAACTTGATATTGCCGATCCAGAGGAGGCCTACCAGAATTACGATATAGGAGAGCGCATTCCCGAGGTCATTTTGGCTAAGCACGATCAAAAACGGCAGCAGGCTCATTAGACCGAGCGGCACGACATCACGCCAGAACAGCAGCTTATTCTTATTCTTGCGGACCAGTACAGCAGCCAGGAACAGGATCAGAATCAGCTTGAACAGCTCGGCAGGCTGGAGACTGAAGCCTCCGAATTTAATCCAGCCCTGTGCGCCGTTCTGTTCTGTACCGATAAAGCTGACCAGCACCAGAATCCCAATGCCTGTAACGTAAACATATAACGCATATTTAACAAGCAGACGATAATCCACGAAGGTCAGCCCTATGAAGGCGATAAAGCCCAGGATATAATATTTGATCATTTTGATATGCGATCCGTCCAGCTTGTCGCGCCCGTGGGTAACGCTGTATATGGAGAAAATGCTGACTACCATCAGCAGCACAAGAATGACCAGGATGACGCCATCTACCTTCTTAATCTTCTGAAGCATATTCTGTCTCCTTACTCAGTACTGGTTCCTCTTGTCACCTGGCCGCAGCCGTATACAGAGGTCCCGTCATTTCTATTGTAAAGGAAGGGGCAGCATAAATACAATTTCACCGTTTGGAGGTTTCTGCCTAATGGCAGCCGCGTCCAGGACGGGGACGCTAGCGGGCGATCCCCAGCACATGCCGGGGAATCCCGGCGAGATCCTCGATCGTGATGATCTCGTTCCAGTGACCGGCCGCCCGCAGCAGCTCAGCTACCTGCCCGGCCTGTCCCTGGCCGAGCTCGAAGCCGACCAGGCGCGGCGGAGCCGGGAGCAGCGGCAGCTGCTCCATCATGCGGCGGTAGGGATCAAGCCCGTCCCCGCCGCCGTCCAGTGCCGTGCGCGGCTCATGGTCGCGCACCTCGCGCTGCAGCCCGGCGATGTCGCCGCCGGGAATGTACGGCGGGTTGGAGACGAGAATATCCGTCTCCATCCCCGCGAACGGCTCGAGCAGATCGCCGAGCCGCAGGTCAACGGACGTGCCGAGCCGCTGCGCATTGCGCCCGGCCATGGCCAGCGCGCCG